>PUOJ01000170.1 GCA_003552075.1 Bacteroidales bacterium | reverse complement strand
GTGACACCTATGACGTGGAAATACCAATGAATTATATCGCCCAGCGCTTTCCTGCCGGTCACATGATCAGGATTTCAATATCTACCTCTTATTGGCCGCTTGCCTGGCCTTCGCCGGAACCACCGGAACTGACAATATATCCGTCTGACAGCTCAGTCATCTTGCCGCAGCGGAATGTCCAGGGAAGGGATACTTCGGAAAAAGCCCTGGAAAAACCCGGCCCCCTGGATCAACTCGATACCACCTTGCTCGTTCCGGCACACAGAGAGTGGACCGTCAAACACAACCTGGCCAACAACGAGGTGATTCTCAAGGTAATCAACAATGACCAACAATACCGGCTCAATCACATCAACATGGAATTGCGCCGGGATGTGAGGGAACGTTATTCCTATAGTAACAACCTGTATGATACCGTGCGAGGGGAGGTGAAGGGTGTGCGCGAATTCAGACGTGGTGACTGGAAGGTCAAAACCATTACCCGCACCGTACTGACATCCACCCGCACCGATTTCATCATCAGGGCTATTCTTGATGCCTATGAAGGAGATGTTCGGGTGTATAGCCGGTCGTTTGATGAAAGAATTCCGCGGGACATGGTGTGAAGTTAGCAGGACAGCACTTGAGCTGTCCACAGTTTGAAGTTTGCAGGGACAAGGCGTGACCTGTCCACGATTTGAAATGTGAGAAAGGAGGCCGCGATGGCTGAGAAAAAGCAAATTTTTGTGATTGGACTGGATGATTTTAACCTGTCGATGCTGCAGCATTTGCCGGAGGCAACCGAGTGCGATTTTCGTCCTGCAGTGAAATTCAATGAAATGCGCGGTGCGGAGCGTCTCTCCGTAAAGGAATTGATCCACAAAGCCTATGAAAGAATTGATGAAGCCGGAAAGATTGACGGGATCATTACCTATTTTGACTTTCCGGCCTCGCTGATGGTGCCCATCATTGCAGAAAAATATGGCTTGCCCGGAACCTCAGTGGAAAGCGTACTCAAATGCGAACACAAATACTGGAGTCGCCGGGAACAGAAAAAGGTTATCCCGAAGGCGATCCCCGATTTCAAAGCATTTGATCCCTTTGATGATGGTGCCTGGGATCGCATAGGATTTACTCCACCTTTCTGGATCAAACCGATCAAGTCGTATCATTCCTACTTGGCCTATAAGATTACAGACAAGGATGCATTTGAGGAAGCCCTCGAAGAGGTTCGTCAACATATCCAATACATTGCAGAACCTTTCTGTGAGCTGCTTAAAGATTGCGGTGTGCCTGAAAGCATCTCATCCATGGAGGAAACCATGTTTGCCGAAACCCAGATAAGTGGGCACCAAGCTACTGTGGAAGGCTATGTGTATGATCACCGGGTACTGGTCTATGGCATCATAGACACGATCAAAGCAAAGGAATATCCCTCCCTCTCCAGTTACCTGTATCCTTCTTCCCATCCAAATGAGGTGCAGTACCGCATGGCCGACCTGGCGCGCCGCGTGGTGGAGCAGCTCGGATTGAACAACACGGCATTCAACATTGAATTTTTCTATAATGAAACAGATAATAAGATTTATTTGCTGGAGATCAACCCGCGGATGTCGCAGTCGCATGCCTATATGTTTGAAAAGGTACATGGCTTGTCGCATCACCATGTGATCATTAACCTGGCCCTCGGAAACAGGCCAAAACCCCTGCAGTTTGACGGCGAATATCGTATCGCAGGCCACTTCATGCTGCGGGAATTTGAATGCGGCACCGTAACACGCGTTCCCGGGGAAGATGAAATCGAAGGGCTCAAAAAAGACTATCCTGATCTGGCCATCAAGGTGAATGTGAAAGAAGGCATGCATCTGGATGATCTGGAAGAACACCACATCGACAGCTACAGTTATGTGCTGGCAGACATCTACCTAGCTGCCGATAACCACAAGGAGTTGATGAAGAAATATGATGATGTGGTGGGCAGGCTTTCCTTTCAAACCGATCGATTGCAGACGGGCAAAAGGTGAATTTGTCAAATAGAAAACGGGTTTAGGGCTGAAGTTAGCAGGGACAGCACTTCAACTTTCCGCAGCTTGAGGGTGACCGGGGCCATCATGCAAGTCTGCATTCAGGTACTTCTGATCAGTTGCATGCAACTTCGTATCATTTTGGAGCATATCGGTATACGGTGGTCCAATGATTATTTGATCGATTCGTCATTTCGGACTTGTATTTTTTTCCGTAAAAATGTAGGTTTGTATGTTCGAAACGCACGAACTGATCATTGCTGCATTTTTAACAAAACGGTGCATTGCTTATGGAAGAAGTACAAACCCTGGCCATGGAAGTTGACCAGGTCGCCTTGTGGTCATTCATTGGTTACCTGGCATTCATAATCATCATTGGCATTTATGCTGCCCGTTTTTCTTCGAAAGGGATTTCCCACTTTTTCATTGGTGGTCGTAAGATGGGCATGTTGGTCGTGGCGCTGTCGGCAGTGGTGAGCGGTCGCAGCGCCTGGCTGTTGCTGGGTGTTACCGGCATGGCCTTTTCGATGGGTTTTTCTGCCGTGTGGGCGGTGGTAGGCTATACCGTGGTGGAGTTTTTTCTCTTTTTCTTTTATGCCCCGCGCATCCGGCGCTTCAGCGAAAGCAAGGACTGCATTACCGTTCCGGATTTTTTTGCCGAACGCTTCAATGACCACAATGGTGCGCTTAGGACCGTGGTGGTGACCATCATCATCATCTTCATGATTGCATACGTCTCTGCACAGTTTGTGGCTGGGGGCAAGGCCTTTGAGTCAAGCTTTTACATTACGGAGACACAAGGCATACTCATTACCACGATCATTGTATTGTTTTATACCATGGTGGGCGGATTCCTGGCCGTGAGCCTTACAGACACCATCCAGGGCATACTGATGATCATTGCGCTCCTGGTGCTGCCTCTGATAGCGATCATGCAACTGGGTGGTCCTGTTGAGTTTTATAACCTGGCGAGCCTTTTTGGAGATGGGCAGTTTTTTAATCCTTTTGCCCTGAGCGTGGGTGCTTTTATCGGCTTTGTGGGCATTGGCCTTGGTTCCCCCGGTAATCCGCATATCATCGCGAGATACATGTCCATCAAGGATCCGGCAAAACTCAGGCGCGTGGCAATGGTAGGTACTGGCGCCAATGTGCTGATGGGCCTGGGTGCGATCATCACAGGAATGGTCGGGAGGATCTATTTCCCTGAAGTGGATATGCTGCCGGGAGCCGACCAGGAGAACATCTACCCCGTGATGGCCAGCATGCACCTGCATCCCGTACTTTTTGGTGTGGTGATCGCATCCATTTTTGCCGCGATCATGTCTACCGCCGATTCACAACTGCTGGTGGCTGCCTCTGCGCTGGTGCGCGACATCTACGAAAAACTCATCCACAAAGACAAGACCATTCCCCAGAAAAGACTCGTGCTGCTCAGCCGGCTCGTGGTGATTATCCTGGTTATCATTTCGCTCACCCTGGGCTTAATGGCCGAAGAACTTGTTTTCTGGCTCGTCCTGTTTGCCTGGGGAGGCCTGGGCGCAGCATTTGGCCCCACTTCCATACTGGCGCTTTTCTGGAAAGATACCACCAGGGCCGGCATGATCGCCGGCATGATCTCAGGTGCCCTTACCGTGATTCTCTGGATCCAGGTCCAGGCACTGCAGGAGCTGATGTATGAACTGGTTCCGGGTGTCATCGTGGCCACACTGGTTACCGTGATCACCAGCAAGCTTACCAAAAAACCCCATAACGCCGGTGAATTGTACGAGGCAATGGTGGGCGGGGATGAAAAGACAAAAGGAAAAAATGTCTAACTTTTTTCTTTATTTTTGCCTCGCAAATAACGATGTTCCATTTAAATGATGTACGATCAATGAAAAGATTGCTTTTAATTCTGGCCGCAGGTGTGATCCTTGCTGCCTGCGGAGGGCCTGCTACACAAGAGCAGCAAGCAGAAGAACAAATCGCGGATCATCAGATCAGGACACTGGTTGAAAATCCGATGGATTATGAAGGTCAAACCGTTCGCTTTGAAGGCGTCCTGGACCATATGTGCCAGCATAGCGGAGATAAAATGCGTGTAGCACAAATGGATGATGCGGAATTCAGTATCCAGGTATTGCTTGGCGACTATATGAACCAGTTTAACACGGAAATGGAAGGCCACGAGCTGACCATCATTGGTACCATGCATACAGAGGTGATGAACATGGAAGAGCTGGAAGCACATGATGAAGACCATGGATGTGAAAGCACCGAAGCGGCCATTGCCATGATGGAAGAACACGGGATCGATCCCAGCATCAGGCCATATGTACAACTGAAGGGCTTCGAGGTAAGATAGACGCTGATCACATAATGTAAACTGCCGGCTGTTGTTGGTCCGGCAGTTTTTTTATGAATTCACGTGCTGAAAGAAAAAAGCCCCGGTGGAATAAGGATATTTTAAAAAACAGGCAGTTATGAAATTGCGTCGGTTTAACCGGGCCATACACAGGGACCTGGGTTATTTCTTTTTTGGGATGTGCATCATTTACGGGCTCTCCGGCATTGCCCTGAATCATCGACATCAGTGGAACCCGAACTACATTGTCACGGAGAAAAGCTATAACCTCAAGGTCCCCGGTGAAGAGATTACCGATAACAAAGAGCTGGCCCTGCATTTCCTGGAACAGATCGACCGGGAGGATGAATTCCGGACCAGCCTGCCACGAGGCGATGAGCTCCGCATCTTTATCCGGCACGGGAGCATTACCGTAGACATGATTACCGGTGAAGGGGAGCTTGAAACCATCAGGCCGCGACCTGTTTTCCGGCAGGTCAACTTCCTGCATTATAATACGCCAAGACGATTATGGACCTGGTTTGCTGACCTGTATGCTGCAGGCTTGATCGTGCTGGCTTTTACCGGGCTGTTTGTTTTGAAGGGAAAGAACGGCATTAAAGGCAGAGGCGCATGGCTGACCGGCGCCGGAATTGCCATCCCGCTCACCCTCCTCTTCATATACATGAACGGATAGGATCTGGGTGTTGCTTGCTATCCTGGCTCTGAATAAAACACCCTTTGGGCAGCCAGGTGTTTATGATATTAAGCGGTGTTTTTCCTGAAGCCGAATCCGACCACCTGGCGCAGGAAAGCCTGGCAGGCAGGTGGACTTTTCCCTGGAATAGCCAGGCTGCCATGCGGCCTGCAAATCAAGGTGAATCCACGGCATCCCGGATGGCGGATACGAATTGTTCTATGTCTTGTTCCGTGGTGTTAAATGCTGTCATCCAGCGGACTTCATGTTTTGCAGCATCCCAGATGTAAAAAAAGTACCGCCGTTGCAGCTTTTCAATCGCCGTGGGTGGCAGAATGGCAAATACAGCATTGGTTGCTACTTTTTGGGTGATCCTGACTCCGGGAATGTCGCTTACCCTGTCGGCAAGAAGTTTTGCCATGGCATTGGCCTGCCGCGCATTTTCAAGCCACAGGTTGCCACTGTGCAATGCCTGAAACTGAGCACTCACATATCTCATCTTTGACATGAGCTGCATGGATTGTTTGCGTGTATATTCGAAATCCCTGGCGAGCTCCCTGTTGAAGAATACCACTGCCTCTGCCGCCATCGCACCATTTTTCGTAGCTCCGAATGATAAAATATCCACACCAGAAAACCTCGTCATCTCTACAAGTGAGGTATCAAGGCAGGCTGCTGCATTGGCAATCCTGGCCCCATCCATGTGGAGATAAAGATCATGCTCATGAGCGAAATGGGCAAGGGCTTTGATTTCTTCCGGCTGGTATACGGCCCCCATCTCGGTGGCCTG
Organism: Bacteroidales bacterium; assembly: GCA_003552075.1. Taxonomy (GTDB): domain Bacteria; phylum Bacteroidota; class Bacteroidia; order Bacteroidales; family UBA7960; genus PUPG01. The sequence goes on along the minus strand of PUOJ01000170.1, from coordinate 8,868 downwards.
GGTAATGGAAATTACCTTGGGTTGTGCATGATGCGGAAACCCTACTGATTTTAAGTAAGGGGCTACCTGATCGGGATAAATCTTGCCGTCATCTGATGCGATGTGATGCAGCTTGCATCCTGTATGCTTCTCCGGTGCGCCACACTCGTCTTTCTCCAGGTGGGCCTTGTCGCTGCACACAATGGCATGATAGGGCCTGGTGATGTGTGACAGTGCAGCTACATTGGCTCCTGTACCGGTTAACATGAAGTATATCTTTACATCTTTTCCGAACAACTCTTTGAGCGTTTGTTCGGCCTCGAGCGAATACACATCATCCCCATAACCGATGACATCACCCTGGTTGACTTCCATCATGGCACCAAGCACTGCCTTGTGCACCGGTGCATTATTATCACTGGCGAAACTCTTTAACGCTTTTGTCATTTATACATCTTTTATCAATACGTACACAGCTGGAAAAGCCCGGCATTTATATGCATGCAGCTTACAATAAGCTTTTCTATTCGATGCGTGCATTCACCACGACTGGGATAAGGCCAGGTGATTGACCTGGCACGCCAGCATTCATTTACTGAACGATAAACCGGGGTATGTCCGCCGGCAGCCTTGTAAGCAGCTGGTAGTTAAGCTGGTCACTCATCTCACAGAAAGACGAGATGCTGATGCTTAGTCGCTTCTGTTTTCCGATGATGACCACTTCATCACCCCGCTCCACATGGGGAATGTCCGTCACGTTTACTGTCATGGTGTTCATCGTCACCGTGCCGATGACCGGCACGCGCCGGCCCCTGATGAGCACGCGTCCGGTGTTGCTAAGCGCCCTGCTGAAGCCATTGGCATATCCTACTGGGATAATGGCGATCTTCAGTTTTTTATTGTCCAGAAATGAACTGCCATAACCCACAAAGCTTCCTGCTTCGACAGTTTTTACCACCATGACCCTGGACTTCCAGGATAACATCCTGCGCAAAGGGTTGGTATCCTTAGTGTCTTTGCGGAAACGAAACATGTGGGTTTCAGGACTGGGCCAAAAGCCATACTGCGATATGCCAAAACGAACCATGTCCATGATGGTGTTGGGGTAGGTGAGGGCTGCTGCTGAACAGGCGGTGTGACGCAGGTTCGGAATGAGCTCGTGCCGGGCAAAATAACGGCTGAACTTGCGAAACAACGTGATCTGATTTTTAATGCGCAAATAATTGGCGAGACTTTCTGCGCCGGCATAATGCGTGCATAGCCCCTGGAAAACGAAATGCTCCCGTTCACGTTTCATGAAATCGGCCAGCTCAGCAATGTGATCGTATTCAAATCCCGTTCTGTTGAAGCCTGTTTCAACCTCCAGGTGGATGACCGCCTTTTTTCTAAGCATCTTTGCCATTTCGATGGTTTTTTCGAAACGTCCCATGTCAAACACAAAAAATTCAATGTCGTTGGTGATGGCCCATTCAATCTCCGCATCATCCAGTAGGCCCATGATCATGATCTGGTTGCCCGGCGACATCACCTTCAGCACATCGTTGGCCTCCTTGGCCGAAAAAACGGAAAAATGTTGTATCCCTGCCTCCTCAGCCAAAGGAACCACGTTCTCCACACCATGCCCATAAGCATTGCCCTTGATCACCGAAGAAAAGATCACATCCCTGCCGATGATCTTCTTCAGGTATTTGATGTTGTTGATGTATGCCTTTCGGCTGATTTCAATATAGGAGGTATTAAACATGTTATTAGAACTTTACAATTTGATCTGCAATATGATAAAACATCCTGATACCGGTTTCCATAATCTCATCCGGAAAATCATAATCATGGTTATGCAGGCTGGGATGGTCCACGCCAGAGCCGATACCGAAAAGTGCGCCTTTCTGGCCACCAGTAAAATGACCAAAATCTTCAGACCAGCGAAAGGGGGCTTCAATATCCTCTTTTGCCACACCTGCCCTTTGCATGGCCTCAAAAACCACTTCGCTCGCCTCCGGATGATTGTGCGTTGCCGGGAATTCCTCTTTGTAACTGATCTCTATTTCAATATCATGTTTCTTTGATAGTGCGCGGGTCAGGTCACAGGCTTTTTTGTTCAGGACATCCATGTCATCGTCCCGATAGGTCCTCAGCGTGGCCATTACCACACCTTTCCCCGGGTTGGTACCAAAAGCCACCTCACCCAGCCTGGCGTGGATGATGGTAAGCAGCACAAAATCCCGGAAGTGCTTTTTTTCTTTTGGGATGTCCATCAACCCGTTGATCAGATCTGTCATCATTTGCACGGGGCTGTGTCCCTGCTCCGGATGGGCGGCATGGGACGATTTGCCCTTGAGCTCAATGACCATGCCTTTAGATGCTGATGCGAAAGGACCTTTTCGCATAATGACGGCTTTTTTGGGGAAGCCTGGCAGGTTGTGCAGTGCAAAAGCATAATCTGGCCTGATCTGGTCAAATTGATCATCTTCAATGACCTTGGCTGCGCCCTGTCCGTTTTCTTCCTCCGGTTGATACAACAACACCAGCCGCCCTTGTTTTGGCCTGTGATCCTTCAGCAGCATAGCAAAACCACTTAAGATGGCCATGTGTCCATCATGGCCACATTTGTGCGATACCCCGGGGTTTTCACTCTTGTAAGAAAACGTGTTGACCTCCTCGATGGGCAGGGCATCCAAATCAGCCCGGAAGAGCAGGGTGGGGCCAGGAATTCCGGAGTCAAAAATGGCGGCAAGACCATGTCCCCCGAGGCCTTCGATGATTTGGTCAGGTTTCTGCTGCTGCAACCATTCCCGGATGCGACCGGCGGTCTGCTTTTCCCCGCCGGAGAGCTCCGGATGCTGATGAAGCTTACGTCTCAATTCAGTTGCTTGATCCACTATTTCCCTGGTCAGGATGTCCGTCATAGAATTTTTTTTTTCAAAGGTATGGATTTTCTGTTTTACGCAATAAGCGTTCCTTATGGTCATGGCGGTTTTGAGGTATAGACATTGCCTGCAACATACAGCACAAAACTACATAATTATATATATGTTATGTCATTTAGCCTGAACAGGATTTTTACATGCTTGGGACAGCATCCAGGTTTGCCGGATGAACCAAGGTAAGTCAAGAGGCATAAGAGGATCGTGCAACATGGGGAATCAATGCATCACGCGGAGGGTAATGGATTCAGCGATCTCCAGTGCGGTGGTGATGGTGCTGAGGTCCGTGAACAGGCGCCCATCCTGTCCGGACCAGTGGCTGTGACCGATGGGGGCAAGGGCATATTCCTCCTGTAAATCATCAAGGTCAACAACAGCTTCATATACCACGGCAGGCTGGCTGGAGGTCATGTAGTGCTCATCCCCGGGAAACTTGTTATTGGTCCAGTATTCATTCCAGTTCCAGGATTGATTGATCTCGAAAAGCACCCTGAATTGCCGGATGTCTGTATCAGGTGCATGGCTCTGCAGCACGAAACTGTTTTTGGGTGTGGCCCCGGTCAGGGCATCATGGATGGGGTCATCCTTTGTTGGAATATAATAGCCGTCTTCAGCCTGTACACCTCGCTGGTGGCCCCAGTAGGGAAGGGCAGCAGGCCGTCTGACAGGGCCCGGTTGCCAGCGCCCGGAGGAAGGGTCGCCGTGGAGGAAAACCCCCTTGCCAATCGATTCGGCTACATAGAGCGTCTGAACGTAGTTGCTGTCCAGGTCTTCAACCCATACAGCCATCAGCGGGTGGTTGTGCGCATCACCACGGATGAATACCAGCTCTAGGGCTGCACCCTTGGGTGTAAAGCTGGTAATAATGGTGTCTGCAGGTTCAAGTAAATCATTGTCGCGCTGCCACCAACGAAAAAAACGATCCTGGGCCTGGGTGTGCTGAGGCAGATGGAATGCCAGGAGCGCAATAAGCAAGAAAAGGGTTGGCCTCAACGAAATCTGTTTTCTGTGCATCATGTGATTATTTTTGTCAAAATGGCAACATATCGAAAGGTCATAAAGTCTGGTTGCTGGCTTTTTGAGGCAGACAAGTGCTCGTTTGAATGCTTAAAAAATGAATTCCATGTGTAAAACTTATGACCAGAATCAAAACATAAAGATAATGCCTATGCTTGGCAACACACTGCCGATGTCATTTTGCAGTTCTTTTAGTTTATAACGCTCCACCCCGTCATCATCAGTGAAGGGAGGCTCATTTTCGACGCGGGTCAGGTTCGGACGCTGAGAGGTTTTAAAGTTGTATACGTTTTGTACATCCAGGTACAGCATAATGCTGAAGTTGCTCAGGAAGTACTGCTTGTCTATGCGCACATCCAATTGGTGAAAGGCGGAAACCCGATCACTGTTAAACCGGGTAAAGTCAAGGTATCCCATGCGTTTGACATCCCAGGCTTCAACACGGCTCGACCTGTCAAGGTCATATGGGGTAAATGGCGCTCCTCCCGTAAAGCGCCACTTAAAGCCGATCTCCCAGTTCCGTGGTAGTCTTCTCAGGCCTGTCAGGTTAACGATGTGCCGGTTATCCCATGCTGAGGGTGCAAATTCACCCGTATAGCCAGTAAAATCACTGCGCACCAGCGTGTAAGAGAGGATCACGTTCCAGTTAAGCAAGTCCTGGTTGCGGTAATAGACTTCCGCGCCATAGGCTCTGCCCTCAGCCGTGGATGATACCGCTTCATTGCCTACCACGCCAAAATCGGCCGACTGGCTGCCCAGGGCTACGGAGTCAGTCAGCGAATATGGGTAGTTGTTATAAAACTTGTAAAAGCCTTCTATGGTTAAGATACTTTTGCGGTCGGGGCTCCACTCAAAGCCCCCTACAATGTGGTCAGCAGAGATGTATGTAAGGCCATTCTCCCGGTTGACCAGCTGGCCTGTTTCATCACGAAAACCCATCGTGGTGTATGCGGGCAGCTGAAAGTACCTGCCGGTATTGAAATTCAGGAAAAGGTCATCCCTGACCTTGTAAGAGGCTGAAAACCTGGGAGACAACTGATCTAAGAGGTTGGACATCCGGGACGAGTAATTGTTGGCATCGCTGCGGATACCAAGCGACAAGGTCAGCTGATCATCAAATAACCTCCGGGTTGCTTGACCAAAAACACTCCACTTATACATGTCGAAAGTGGTTTGATAATCGATGGTTTCCGGCTGGTTGTTCTGAAAAACCTGTTGAAAGGTATCATTAAGGTATCGGGCGTATTCAGCTCCTGCGCCTACGTTAAACCTGTAGTCGCCCACGGAAAATTGCCTTTCATACCGGAACTTGTTCTCAATTTCATCGGATGAGTAATCCAGCAAGCGGGGCAGGGATTCATTGTTGTCTGGATATTTGTAGGCGGAGTTGCGCAGCATGTTGCGACTGACCACCCAGGTTTCACGGCCGTTCGTCCTGAAGCGCCTGTATACGGCCCCGATCGTATAGTTCCATTGTTCGTTCACGGGCAGGTAGTCTAAAATGTATCGCTGATCAGGTGTATCGTCCAGGTCGAGGTTAAGGTCAAAAAGGTCGATCGCCCCCACGCCTACGAAGTTAAGTGTAGCGTTTTCACTGAGCCTGGTGGTGGTCTTAAACTGGAAGCCGTTGTATGTGGGAAGAAAGGGCAAGCCAACCACCTGGAACAGGTATTGCAGGTAGGACCTTCGGGCGGAGGCAATGAAGGTGGTGTTGTCCGTTATGGGGCCGTCGGCTGTGAGCGCGAGGTCGCTGGCTCCCAGCGTGCCCTGAAAATTTAGCTTGTCGCTGTTGCCGTTGATCTGGCGAATCTCAAAGACCGAGCTCATGGCATTTCCACGATTGGCAGGAAAGGCGCTCGAATACATCTCCACCTCCCTGATGAAATCGGTGTTGAGAATGCCCACTGGTCCGCCACTCGCCCCTTGCGTGGCAAAATGGTTGATATTTGGAATTTCCACGCCATCCATGAAAAAACTGTTCTCGGCAGGCCCTCCGCCGCGCACGATCACGTCATTGCGAAATGCCGGGGTGGAAGCAACCCCCGGCAGGCCCTGGATCACCCTGGAAATGTCGCGGTTTGCCCCGGGACTGCGTTCGATCTCCTGGATACCCAGCCTTCTTAAAGACACCGGACTCTCATCGCTCCGCTCAAACTGGCTGACTGTTACTTCCACGGCTTCCAGGTCAACCGGCTGCTCTGTCATGCCAATTTCGACATTGGCCGTACGGTTTGCGTTAACCTGGAGCTCTGAGCTGAGCCGGGTTTCATAGCCCACCGCCGAAACACGCAATCTGACAAAGCCAGGTGTTATGCCGGTAAAGGTGAAGTTGCCATCCAGGTCGGTGGTACTGCCAATATTCGTTCCTTCTATGACCAGGTTAACAAAAGGCAAGCCTTCGTTGGTATCCTCATCGAATACGCGGCCCCTGATTGTACCGGTTTGTGCCGTGGCCTCCAGGACAAGGATGGTGATAATAAAAAAAACGGTAATACGCATGGTTATGTCTATCAAATAATTAACATTTTCAGCACTGAAATAACAGACAATGCATGTGATAAACACCAACTGATCACATTATGTTTAAACCACCTTTTGTCTTGATAAAAATAGTATTTTTGCATAATAGTTATTCCAATCCTTCCACGAACCATAAAAACAAGACAATCATGAAATCACCGGGTGCTGTAAGAATCATCGTTGGCCTGTTGTTTATCCTTTTTGGCGCAGTGTTATTCCTCAAATGGGCGGGATATGACCTCCCGGTTTTCATACCTTCAGATTTGTTTACCTGGCAGCTCATTCTCATCATCCTGGGCATTTATTTTGTCGCGTCTGGCAACAGAAATACCGGCCTGCTGATGATCCTGATAGGAGGGGTGTTCTGGGTCAGGCAGATCTATGGATACTCTTTCCGCGATATTTTTACAATAGGCATTCCAATAGTGCTTGTGCTGGCCGGCCTGATGCTGATCTTTCCGCAGTTGCTTCGGCGAAAGAAAAAACATAGGGAGCGGATTACCGACAGGGAGCCCGAATTACAAGCCGTGCATGTGTTTAGTGGCGGCAGCCGGGTGGTCGAATCTGATCAATTCAGCGGTGGCGAGGTGGTATGTGTGTTTGGCGGAGCTGACTTGCACTTCAGGGGAAGTTCACTTGCGCCCGGAAGGAACATCCTGCATACCACCTGCATTTTTGGTGGTTGCGATGTGCATGTGCCTGATGACTGGTCGGTACAGCTCGAAACTACCCAGGTATTCGGCGAAGCCAATGATAAAAGGTTTAAAAATACCGGCAAACCACAGGAAGATCCGGATAAGACCTTGATCATCAAAGGATTTATGCTCTTTGGCGGCCTTGAAGTGAAGAGGGCATAGGGGTGCCATTTAAGTATTTTTGGGACAAAAAAATGCTAAAAATCATTACCTTTGCGTTCTGTTTTAGGTAACCATGCATGATGGCCATGCTTTGACAGGTTTTGCGTAATAATTAAGTTTGAACGTATTTTATGTCAGCATTCAAGAGGATCACAGGATTCAAGAGGATCACAGGTATTTCATTCATCATCTTGTCATTCATGATGGTAAATGCATGCAGCCAGTATCAGCGTCTTTTGCAGAGCGACGATTTTGAGCTGAAGTATGAGAAAGCCATCGAATACTACGAAGATGAAGAATATGGCAGGGCGATCACACTGCTTTCTGATGTCATGCCTGCCTACAGGGGTACTGCTGAGGCAGAGCGCATCAATTATTACTTTGCCAAAGCCCATTTTCACAATCGGGAATACATGTTGGCCAGCCATTATTTTAAGTCTTTCGTTGACGCATACCCCAACAGCGAGCATGCAGAAGAGTTTTTGTTTTTGAGCGCATACTGTCAGTACCTTGAGTCACCAAGATATTCGCTCGACCAGACCAGTACCAGGCAAGCCATCCGGGAGCTGCAAAATTTTATCAACCGTCATCCCCAGAGTGACAGGGTATCGGATGCCAATGAGCTGATCGATGAGCTCCGCTACAAACTTGAAAGGAAACACTTTGAAATCGGGAAGATGTACTATAACATATCTGCCTATCAGGCAGCTGCCAAGTACATGGAAACATATATTAAGGATTATCCTGACAGCGAATACAGGGAAGAGGCCATGTTTCTGACGGTAAAGGCCTATTTCGAGTTCGCTTACAACAGCGTAGAGGAGCGCCAGGAAGAACGCTTTGAAGATACAGTGGATGCCTTTTATGCTTTCAAAAGCCGGTATCCGGAGAGTGAAAAAATGGATGAAGCCAGGCGCATGTATGCGCACGCCACTGATGTCATTGATAGATTTCAGGAGCGAAGAGAGCTTACCGACATTAATTAATACCAGTGACATACCAGGAAATATGGAAAAGAAGAAAGTGAATCCGGACATGACAACCCAAACCCGTGACCTCCGGGAGTTTGACAGGGATACGGGTAATATTTATCAATCGGTGGTGATTATCTCAAAACGCGCAAACCAGGTAGGGCAGGAGACCAAAGAAGAGCTGAATGCCAAGCTGGAAGAGTTTGCCAGCTCCACTGATAACCTCGAAGAAGTTTTTGAGAACCGGGAGCAAATTGAAATTGCCAAGTATTATGAGCAGTTGCCCAAACCGAGCCTGATTGCCATCAGCCAGTTTTTGTCCGGCGAGGTCTATTACCGGGTACCTGAAAGCGAGAAGGACGCCGGATAAGCTGGTCAGTGCCTTTTTTACCGATACGCTTTACCGGCGCCAAATATGGGTTTTATCCGTTTCGCATGATCGCAGGCAAGAAGGTCATATTAGGAATTACAGGTGGGATCGCTGCTTACAAGGCAGCTTTCCTTATCCGGATGTTTAAAAAAGCCGGTGCCGAAGTCAAAGTGGTGGGTACGGCGAATGCCTTTGAATTTATCACCCGTGTGACACTTGAATCACTCTCC
>PUOJ01000105.1 GCA_003552075.1 Bacteroidales bacterium | reverse complement strand
GCATCTGCCTGGGTCACCGTCTGAATGACTGACACATTGGGATCGCTGATGTCAAGAGGTTCTGATAGTTTTATCAAGGCAATGTCGTTTGCGTGTTGAACAGGAGAATGATGATCGGGATGATCGATCATATACGCCACATCGACTTCCTGCCCGGTGTCATCCGTCCTATCCGTTACACCGGCCCTTATAAAACTGGGAGACGAACAATGCGCTGCAGTGAGTATCCATTCCGGATGAATGATGCTGCCAGCGCAATACTGACTTCCCCAGCTGCTCATTAAGCCAACGTGCCAGGGAAACATTGCAATATCGGCGTCTTCACCACCTACTATCCTGCCTGAGCGCCACCCGTGGTCCTCCACAAACTCCTGAATGGCTGGGGGCAGGTCCTGGTTTTCCATGATTGTATGTGCTCGTTCCAAACGGATTGCCTGCTCCTTTTCCGACAATGCGCGTAAACGACCTTCCTGTGCCAATGCCAAAGGCATGGCAAAGAAAAAAATGGCAATAAATGGAATGGCCTGCTTCATTAGATAATTGTTTTGATTACTAATTAACCTAATTTTTGGCCCCCTATGCGTTTAATGAAAGCCTTTACATTCCTGAGGGAGGCCGTAAAGCAGCAATGCTGAAGGATGACAGATAAACCTGCAATCTATTTTATCAATATTTTGAAGTTAACAATAGGAATGCGGCATTTTTAGGAATTTTAACAACCAAAAGTAGATATTTGTTGTGGTAATTGCAAAATCTTAAAAAAATCTTCTATACAAAATCAATCTTTCAGCAATGCATGATGAAGGGTTTATCCTTGACTGATTGATTATTACCTGTTTGCCATGCTTGCCCTAACGCAAGCACAAGTTGCGGTCGTTTATTCGTAATGCAGGGCCCGTCATGGACTTGAATGTGCCATGGGCAGGAAAGATCATTTAAAAATTGCTCTTTTGCAGGAAGGTCATCAGTTCATCAGGATCATCTGCCTGCTCCTGACGCTGCCAGGGGCTTGCAGGCGATAAATGTAGACGCCGGCAGGGTAGGAGTTGCCGTTGAACACCACCTCATGCCGGCCGGGGTTTTTGTGTTCATCCAACAGGGTCTTTATGTGCAGCCCTTCCATGTTAAACACGTCGAGTCGCACATCTCCTCCCTGGTCAATTTCAAACGGGATCGTGGTTGTGCCGCGGAAAGGGTTGGGATGGTTCTGTTCCAAAAGGATGCTATGGTCTTCCGCAGGTGCTGCGGAGACGTTGGTACGGGTACCGTGGATGGATATGTTGTCGAAGCGGTTGTTTCCGGAGGCGCCGGTAGCCTCTTCCCCGACAAACAGGATGCTGATTTGCAGATCGGGGTTGTTGTCCACCTCATCATAATCGGAAAGATCGAACTCCCTGACCTGGAAGTGCTCCCCGACATACTCCACCGACTCTACATACGTCCAGCTAAGACCACCATCGGGAGAATAATGGATCTCCTGTTGACGGGCGCCATTGGTTGTGCGGTGTACGGCATACCTGAGTGTCAGGTTTTCAAAATTTTCTGATGACGCTGCAATGACGAGTTCCCTGGTGTCTGAGGGGTTTCTGACACGCAGCCCATAGCCTGCGTGGGCATCCTGCTGGCTGTTTTGTGTTGTGCCATCAGTACGGTCCATGTACCCATCGCCCGTGCCTGGGTAGCTGATATCGGCGCCATCAGGAAACAGCGACCAATCGGCATGTGCGTAGGTGATATGGTCGTCGGGCAGGTTGTTGAAGTGCCAGTAATGCATCAGGGACTGGTCTTCCACCTCAAGGGTGAACTCCCGGCTTTGTTGTGCCTGGGTTTGGTCAGCAACGCTGACAGTAAAGGAGAAAACGCCACTCTCTGTTGGTGTCCCGGAGAGCCGTCCGTTGGACTCCAATGTGAGGCCATCGGGCAGGTTTCCTTCCGACAGGCTGTAGCTGTAGGGCGCTTCCCCGCCGGATGCAGTAAAATAATGCTTCCCATAGTCTTCGTGGAGGTATCCCACAGGCGGACGAGCGGGACTCAGGCTAAGTTCCATCGCCTGGCCAGTCAGCACCACGTTGTCAAAACGGTTGTTGCCCTCGATTCCCGCGGCTTCATCCCCGGAAAACAGGATCCTGAACCGCAGGTCAGCGTTATCCTGTGCCTCCGGGATATCGCCCAGATCGACATGATGTACGGCAAAATTTTCTGTCACGGTGTAGGTGTCGCCCAGCTGCGTGTAGTTTTCACCGGCATCAGTTGAATAGTAAAGCGTTTGTTCGCGAGCCCCGTTGGGCGTCCTGCGGGTCGCGTAGGAAAACATCACATCCTGGTATCCCTCGGATGAAGCACGTATGGTGAGCTGCCGGGTGTCTGATGGGTTGCGTGCCCGCAAGCCATAACCGGCACCCACTCCCTGGTGGGCGTTCATCTGCGTGCCATCCGTGCGGTCCATGTAGCCTGCTCCGGACCCGGGATAGGTGATCACGCCAGGCGCGTGCATGCTTTGATCCGCTTCCACGATCTGCAGGTGCCCGTCGGGCAGGTTATTGAAGTGCCAGTAGTGGATGAGTCCCGACTGAAAATGTGCCATTACCTCCGTGTCGCCATCCAACGTTAAGGAGGTTTTTTGAGCATGATTCTCCTCAACGCCCTCCCAATGGCTGAAAATATAGCCTGGTGCCGGGATGGCTTCAAGGGTAATCTCCATGCCTTCAAAATAGGTGCCCTGCCAGGGGGCTTCACCTTCGCCGGTTTCCACGGTGTTTACGCGCACTGTGCCTTGTGATGGGTTCACCACCATTACTTCGAGCAATGCTTCCTCCCCCAGGTTAAACTCTTCAGCCAGGTATTGCCGCATGTAGTTTCCGCGCTGCAAGGCAAAATCACGCATCACGTCCACGTCATCCTCCCACGACTGCATGTTTTCCGGCATGCGCCAGCGGTGAATGTGTTCGGGCATCTCGGGTTTATAGGTTTTGTAAAAGTCTTCCAGCACATCCAGGACCCTGTTTTCTTCGAAAGATGTGTTGAGAAGGTCTGCAAAGCGGGTGATGAAATGCTGGCGGTAGGTGTCGTTTTCCATCAGCTTGCGAAGGATGAAGGTAGACCAGGGCGGGTTGGGCCAGTTCGGGCCGTGTGCTTCCAGCGCAAAGCTAAGCGTGTTGTGTGCCGGGCCTTTATTTACCCCTGTAACATAATCGAAGTCCAGCCCGAAACCGAAGTCCAGGTCAAACACTTGCCAGCGCCAGCGGCCATCGAGGCCTTCAGGGGCATCAGGGTCGTATTCGTCCGTGTAATACCGCCAATACTGGATGTTGTTCCCGGGCCAATCCGTATTCATTACATAAATCTGACCAATCT
>PUOJ01000103.1 GCA_003552075.1 Bacteroidales bacterium | reverse complement strand
GCTTTGGCAACATCCGCCTGGGCGGGCGCATGGCCAAACCGGAATTCAGTACCGGCGCCTGGTTTGCCATGCTTTTCAGTGCCGGTATGGGTATCGGCATTCTGTTCTGGAGCGTGGGTGAACCCATCCTGCACTATGTCACACCCCCATTTGGCAGTGGCGGCACGGTGGAGTCGGCCGAAGTGGCGATGCGCACCACCTTTTTGCATTGGGGTTTGCATGCCTGGGGCATTTACGCCCTCGTGGGGATGGCCCTTGCCTTTTTCACCTTCAACAAAAAACTGCCGCTGACCATCAGCTCGGTATTCTACCCGCTCATTGGAAACCGCATCCACGGCGGGCTTGGCAAAGCCATTAATGTGCTTGCCGTGGTGGCTACGCTATTTGGACTGGCTACCTCGCTGGGCCTTGGCGTGCAACAGGTGAGTGCCGGGCTTGAGCATTTGCTGGGCGTCACCGACAGCGTGACTACGCAGGTCCTGCTCATCGGTGGGATCACCCTGGCGGCAACAGGTTCAGTGGTCGCCGGACTAAGCCATGGGGTCAAGCGCCTCAGCCAGATGAACATCATCATCGGCACCTTCTTCCTGCTATTCATGCTCGCAGTGGGACCCACACTCTTCATCTTCGGCTCTTTCGTGCAGAATACGGGTGGATACCTCGATAACTTCTTTGCCCTGAGTTTCTGGACGGAGACCTACCAGCAGTCGGACTGGCAGAAGGGCTGGACGGTATTTTACTGGGCGTGGTGGATCAGCTGGTCGCCTTTTGTGGGGATGTTCATCGCGCGGATATCTCGCGGTCGTACCCTGCGTGAATTCATCCTGGGCGTACTGATCGTACCCACCATCATCACCTTCCTTTGGCTAAGTGCTTTCGGCGGGTCGGCGATTTTCCTGGAGCTGAATGCCTTGGCCGACATTTCCGGGGCGGTGTCTGAAAATGTGGCCACCTCCCTCTATGCGCTGCTTGAACAGTTTCCGCTAAGCTCTGTCACCTCCATCGTGGGCGTGGTGCTCGTCACCAGTTTCTTTGTCACCTCTTCCGACTCCGGCTCCCTGGTGATCGACAGCCTGACCGCCGGGGGGAAACTCGATGCACCTGTGGCTCAACGCGTATTCTGGGCTGTGACTGAAGGCGCTGTTGCTGCTGTGCTGCTTATCGGGGGTGGCTTAGGAGCCCTCCAAACAGCTGCCATTGCCACGGGGCTGCCTTTTGCCGTGGTCCTGATGATCATGGCCTACAGCCTGCTCAGAGGCTTGCAGGACGAACAGGCAAAGATCAGGCGGTACGAACTGCAGAAAGAACGGAAATCCTACCAGGACATCATCAGCGATGTCATCAAAAAGAGAGAAAAGAAATCACCCAAATAAAACCATGACCCATGAGCGCCTTTAAACACATCATGATCTGCCTGGACCTCACCGAAATGGATGAGACGCTGATCAAATACAGCAATTTCCTTGTGGAGACCTTTGCTCCCGAATCCATGACATTCATTCATGTAATGGAAACCATCGAGGTGCCGGATGAGATCGCCGACGCCTTCCCCGACATGGACAAGCCCCTGAATGAGCTGGTGCAGGATGAGATACAGGAGCAGGTCGACACCTTTTTTACACATCATAAAAAAGTGAAGACCAATGTAGTCCTCGACTATGGGTTGACAACTGAACAGATCGTGCAGCAGGCACGCAAGCGGCGCATCGACCTGGCGATCCTGGGCAAGAAAATCGGTTACGTGGGCGAGGGTGGCGTGGCCAAACGCATTGTCGGGCTGATGCCGGCCTCCGTGCTGATGGTCAGCGAAACGACCCCGCACACCATCGATCGCATCCTGGTACGAATGGATTTCTCCAAGATGTCAGCAATTGCCATGAAAATGGCCAAAAGCATTGCTTCTTATACGGATGCCACCCTGGAGTGCCACCATGTGTACAAGCTGCCGCTGGGCTATGTGCCGCAAAAGTCGCCGGCCGAGGTCAAAAAGCTCAAGAAGACATTGGGCGACTTCGTGCAAAAGGAGTACCGGGCCTTCCTCAAGAAGCAAAAGATACAAGATGAGGTCCCTTGCACCTACTCGATGGATATCCAGGGGGATGAGTCGCAGATGCTTTACAGCCATGCGATCAAAAGCGGTGCAGACCTCATAATTATTGGCAGCAAGATTAAGTCACAGCTGGCCAACGTGATGCTCGACAGCACATCAGAGAAGCTGGCCAACGCCAACAAGAGCATTCCCATCATGGTCATCAAAGACCAGAAACAGTCCATCGGCTTTCTGAAAGCCTTGTTTGATTATTAAAAAAACCGCATACCATGAAGAAACTGGCTTATTTCATCCTGTTCGCCTTCGTGTTGACGCTGGCTGGCTGCGATGCCCCGGTGCGCGTTCGCGACGACAAGGACACGGAGGTTTACCTGGTATACACCGACTGGGCCGAAAGTGTGGCCCTGACCTATTTGGCGCAAGTCCTGCTGGAAGACCACCTGGAGTATGAGGTCATCACCCGGCTGACCGATGTCGAGACCGTTTTTGAAGACGTGGCCCGCGGCAGGGCTGATGTCTTCATGGACGTATGGGTGCCGCACACCCACGCGCCATTCATCGAAAAATATGAAGGCCGTTATGAAGACCTGGGCCCCAACTACCACCACGCGCGTGCCGGCCTTGTGGTGCCGGATTATATGCCTATTAAAACCATCCCTGGCCTGAAAGACCTGTACAAGGATCCCATTGCCGGCATTGACACCAGTGCCGGGGTGATGCGCAACACCAAGCAGGCCTTGCTGGCCTATGAGCTCGATAATGAGCTGTTGGTGCTCTCTGATCCGGAGATGGCGGAGAAGCTACGTGAAGCCATCCGGCGCCGTGAGCCCATCGTGGTTACCGGCTGGATGCCACACTGGCTGATGTACCGCTACGACCTGAGGTTCCTGGATGACCCCCATGAGATCTTTATGGAGCAGGAGCAAATCCATACCATCGCCCGCATCGGGTTTACTGAAGATCAGCCGCGTGCTGCCGAGTTGCTCAAACGCATCGTGCTGAGCGAAAGGCATATCAACAGCCTGTTGTATATGATCCACCGAAGCGAGGACCCGCTCGATGGCGTGTATGAATGGATTGAGGACAATCAGTCCATCGTGAATCGATGGGTACGCGGATTGGCACCAGAGCGGGAGAAGATTATGTAAGTAGTGAAAATGAAAAATGAAGAATGAAGAATGAAAAATGAAAAATGGCAGGCCGGGACTTTTGGACTAACTAGGCTTTTGGCTGTTAGCTATTGGCTATTGATAAGAAAGCCAAAAGCTAACAGCCAAGAGCCAATAGCAAACAGCATTTCGACTT
>PUOJ01000038.1 GCA_003552075.1 Bacteroidales bacterium | reverse complement strand
TCCAGCGTGTCTTCGGGCATCTCAGCCTGGTGAAAGGCCATCCAGGGGAGTTCTTCCTGTGCCACGGCAAAAGACCGCACGTTCTCAAATAGAAACCTTTCGTCATCATACAGGCGGATGACGCCCAGGTGATCTTGGGGCATTTCTTCGCGGCTTTTCCCGTCCAATTTGGCCTGGCGCACGGTTTCAGCTTCGGGTTTGATGAGGTAGGACAGGAAATCGGATCCGGGGGAGAATGCAGCCTGGCTGCCCCTGGCAATGGAGTCCCTTTCCTGTGTTTGCAGATTGATCAGGTGCAGCCAGCCGTCACCCTGCTGGGGGTTCACCTCATATGATGCCCAGCGGCCGTCAGCTGAGAGCTGCGGACGTTGAATTTGGTTCCATTGCGCGTATACGGAATGGTCCAGGGCTTTTTTACCGGATGCAGCCCAGGCGGGTGCGACGGCCAGGATGCAAAAAATACTGAATAATGTGGTGTAAGTTGAAATTTTCATGGGCTTAAATAATGTCAAAATGTCAAAAAGTCAAAATGTCTAAAGGTCGTGGGGTTATTGAGTTAATGGGTTATGGAGTTTTGAGTTGTGAGTTTTGTTGAATTGAGTTTACAAAAAGTGTAAACCTATTTCAGGACGAGACACCCGGCATGCCATTTTTCATTGTTCTTCTTTCATTTTTCATTTTCCTTCTTACTTCTACCGCTCCTCCCGGAACTCCGGCAGCAACTCATCCCTGACCAACTGGAACGCAGGTTCGAACTGCAGGGCTTTTTCCAGCGTGGCGATGGCCTGATCCAGGTCTTCGCTTTCTTTTTGTGCCTTTGCCAGGTTTACCAGGGTGCTAAGGTATAGCCATTTGTGGTTTTCCGGCAAATTCCGCTCCCAAAGGCTTACGGCTTTCTCATAATGCCTTACCGACTCCTTTTTGGATCCACCCAGCAGGCGGGGCGCATGAAAGGACATGTTGCCTTTTTCCAGGTGCCCCCTTGGATAGCCGGGGTCCATCTCCAGGGCCTGATCGATAAGCCGGCTGCTTCGAGGGCCAAGGCGCATCCCTCTCCTGGGTCTCAGGTTGATGTGAAAAGCCTTGAATGAAGCATCAAAAAGCAATGCTTCCACCTCATAGCCTGGATTATCCTGGAGATATTCCAGGTATCCCTCTGCTGTTTCCAGCAGGGATCCGGCTGCATCCTTGCGGTCTTCTTCCAGGTAATGTCCTATCAAGCCATACTGAGCCAGCAAAATATCGTACAAAAGGGAATCAGAGGGCGATCGGCGATATTGTGCCGTCATCTCCTGCAATGCGTCCTTCCAGATTTGCATACGCCCTGTAACATATGCTTCATAAATTTTTTCATGATGGTCCTTTTGAACAGTGTCTTTGCCGGCAGTGGCAAGGGGCAAGCACAACAACGCAACGATTGCCGTTCTCAGGAGGATCAGTTTTCTACCAGCCGTCCCTTCCATATTGTTTTTTTCCTGGTTTTATTATAGATGGCTTTGATGGCGATGATCAGAAAGACCATCTGCTGCAAAGGTGCCGTCACAAAATTAAGCAATACATTTTGTTTTCCTGCAATGGAAACCAGGATTCGGATCAGCAAGGTAGCAGACAGATAGCCATATGCAGCTGGAGCACCGAGGCCTGACCATACGGGTATCACACCAAAGGTGGTGATCATTGCGTATAACAGGGTCAGGAGGGAATGACCCCCAAAAAAGGCAATCATGCTGCGGGAAAAACCCTGCACTGCTTCACTGAAGTTTCGATACATGCGGCATTTGACCTGTTCCCTGCTCAGCAGGGTGTGGATGCGCATTCCTTTACGTTTCATGTGCCTGGCGATTACAATGTCTTCCGTGGCATAGTTTTTCATGATATCATGAAAGCGATGACGGAGGTAAGTATCTCCTTTAAACAACATAAATTGACCGTTGGCAGCTGACAGGGAGGGGATGCGGGTGTTTTTTGTCAGGATCAGGGGGAGCAAACTCACGAGCACCCAATGCATCAGCGGCACGGTGATCTGCTCTCCAAAACTTTTCATGCACTGGTATGGGAAGATGGAAAGCAGGTCGAGCTTGTGTTGTTGAAGGTGTCCGATGGCATCACGCAGCAGCCATTTGCCCACGACGACGTCCGCGTCAAGGAAGAGGAGATATTCGCCGCTGGCATTGGCTGCGAGCTGGTGACAGGCGTGATTCTTTCCACGCCATCCTCCTGGCAGGCCACGCCCCCTCACGAGGCGGATGCGCTTATCCTCAGAAGCAAATCGGCTTGCGATCTCTGCGGACTGGTCTTCAGAGAGGTCATCATAAACAATCGCTTCCCATTCAGGGTAGACTTGTGCCTTGATGCTTTCCAGCAATCGTCCGATGTTCTCTTCTTCGTTGCGTGCCGGGATGAGGATGGACACCCTGGATGCGGTAAGGGGGTTTTTGCGATGCAGCCATTGACGCCAAACCAGGTTGGATGCGGCGGTAACGAGCCGCATGCCTGTAAAAATCAATACGGCCAGCGCCAGGTAGTACATCATGGTAGCGTCTGCTGTTATTAATTGGCTGTTGGTTATTGGCTGTTGGCAGTTAGCTGATGGTTATTGGCTTTTTGATGATGGCTTTTGGCTAACTTGCCAATGGTTTTGTCATCAGACAATGCGGAGGCTCAGGTTCAGTACCAGGAAAAAGGCGAATTGTACGCCGAAAAGCCAGGGCGCTACCTTGTTGTTGGTTTTGACCTTTGCAAGATGCATGGCAGCAAGGAATGCCAATGAGATGATGAACCAGGCCTGATAATTTTGCAGGGGGACAATGCTGTTTGGCGGCCACTCCCACATGTCAAGCCGCATGGCTATGGGCTCCATCACTACGTCGTAGACCACCATCAGCACGGCGGCGGTGAGTGCCTTGAGCGGCCAGAACAATTTGGTGTCTTCCATGATGGCATAGACGCAATAGGTTAGCATCATCCAGTTGAGTCCGATGATCAGTGGTGTATGGAAAAGTTTAAAGCCTAAAGCATCCCCGTATGCGTATTGACCGAACACGTGTCCGGTTAGTACCCCGAGCACTTCAATGAGGTAACCAGTGATGGCAATGAAAAGCAGCACGATGGCATCCGTGGAGCGCCATTTTCGATGGAAAAAGAGCAGGATGGCGGCGCTGAGCAGCAAGGTAAGCGGCATCAGTCCGGTGAATGTATCCCGGGTAGATGGCAGCGTCAGTCCCACCACACCTACGATGTAATAAATCACAAAAAAATATCCTGCAAATTTTGCAGCCCTATTGTACGAAGTTGCTCCCATAATGATGTCGTATATGATTTTTCAACAGGAAACCCTTTTTCAAATTTCAAACCCTT
>PUOJ01000192.1 GCA_003552075.1 Bacteroidales bacterium | reverse complement strand
CCGGGCATGATCAGATCCGTGACGATCACATCCGGATTGAATCCGGCTTCAATCATATCAAGCGCCTTTTCACCATCCTCGGCAGTCACCACGTCGTAACTGCCCGAAAGGATGACTTTCAGCAGCGCGCGGAACTCTTTGATGTCGTCTACCAGAAGGATTTTTTTGCGCATGATTGAAAAACAGGCTATATGTTTGATTCGAATATGTGCGATAATTGGCCTAACACTTTTTCTAACAGTGTGCTCTCTGCAGCAAATTAATCTCAATACACGTGCCAAAAAACCCAATCCTCACATATGCAGCATGATATATGTTGTCTTGTTTCGTTGCATTGGTGGGTTTTTGCTCGTTTTCGCAAGGGCCTTCTTCACTTTTGAGCATAAGCAAAGCTGTTGATGGCTGCGTTGGCCTTCGTCTGTCTAAAAACAATCCTGGTTTTCGCTCAAATGCTGTAGGCATGTTGAAAGACAATCAAACAGCTAAACTGTAAGCTTATCCTGTGGCAATTATTTTTTTCAGATATAAGGATGTATATAACCTGGATGGTTATCTGATATTTATCTTGCCAGGATTAGTTTCTGATGGGATCTGCCTTCCAGGGTATAGAGGATGGCAATGTAGGTGCCGTTACGCAGGTTGCTTCCGGGTGACCAGCTGATTTCGTGGGTGCCTGCTTCCAGCTGCTCACGCTTGAGGTCCTGGATCAGTCTGCCTTGCAGGTCATATACCTGGAGTCGTACGTGTTGCCTTTCCGGAAGGTTAAAACGTATCCGGGCCTGATCACGGACGGGGTTGGGATATACGGGCAACAGCATGGGTTCAGGTGCGATGTAGGTGTCGCATTCACCCATTGCGGGGCAAATCATCAGGCTGAAACGGGGGGCGCCACTGATTGAAGCGCTTTTGGCGCCAAAGCCATCCTGGCTGTTTTCCAATGTTTGTGCCAGGTCGGCAACCGTATTGTTTTTTTCGTGGGATGCAGTTGTGCCCCCGATGATGTTCCCCGGCAAGGAAAAGTGCTGGTCAGCAGACACGTATGCTTCGGCATGCTTCGTCTGGTTCCAGTAAAAACGCCTGGAGGCTTGTCGATCCGACATGTCAATCACTTCTTGTTTGGCGTGATCCATCAAGGATACCGTCCAGTTAGCGGGGAGGTCGTCAGGGAGCTGCCATTCCAGGTCAACGGCCCCGGATAAAGGTTGGCCGTTTTTTTGCCCTTCGGCATATAAGGGGATGATGACCTTGTCATCGAGTGTTGCCGGGAGGTTATTGATCACCATGGGAAGGTGATGCTCTAAGGTGCCGGTATACAGCTTAAGCCAGTTGTCGCTCATGGGTTCCAGCTGGTAGGCGTCGTAGGGGTCTTCGCCTATGTGTCCCCCTTCGTTAAAGGTGACCAGGGCCACCGACTCCATGCCGTCGGTTCTCAGGGTCAGCCGAATGGCGTCTGAAGGAGCCATTTCTTCTGCCTTGGGTGAAAAACCTGTCCCGGTGAAAGTGCCACCCGTTGTTTTTGCCGCATCAGTCATTTGCAACGTGGGGTTTTCGTCTGTTGCACGGATCCAGAATGCCTGGAAGGGCGCGATCAGCGGGTTGTCCAGGGTGCCGTTTTCGCCGTTCCAAACCAAAAAATCACCGTTGCCGTTATTCGCTGTGGGATCCCAAATGTAGATGGTGTTGTCTATGTGTGTGCGATTCCATCCGGCCGGATTATCCCAGTCCAGGCTTGCCGTGGAGGGGTTGCCTACCAGGTTCCATCCGGTGTTCAGCTCCTGGACGTCGGTGTCTGGGAGATCGTCTTGTTCGCGTTCCGTATATGTGATGCCAAAATCGAAGGGGTTGCCGCCTGGGGTAAAGGGCAGGCCTGTGGCGTCTATGGTTACCGGCAGTTCGTCGTGGTAATGGCCGCCATCTGTTTTTTCTGCACCGTCGAAGACGAAATGGAAGTGGCCACGCCCGCCTTCTATTCCTTCGCTTGTGGACTGCGGTGTGCGCCAGGCCATGTTGGTGGTGCCGATCTGGGTTTCGTCGAACCAGAGGGTGTTGGGTTGCGACGTGGGGTAGTCAGATCCGCTGTAGCCCTGGCTTACGAGGCCCTCGAGCAGGTCGCCGTAAGAGGTTTCCACCGGACTTGTGAGCATCCGCCATCCTTTGTCGCCCTCAATAGCAAGTTGCATCCGGATGTTGCCATTGCCCTCGACCACGTCATAGGTTACCAGGCTTGCCCCCGGCGACATCGTAAGGGTGCCATTATCGAGCTGCAGCTGCCCGTTTACCGTGAGGCTTCCGAAGCGGCTTACTCCGTTGGTATTGTCGATCCGCAAGTTGTTCACGGTGTCGGGCAGGCCGTCGCCGGTCTGCTGCGCGGTCATTCCGTCGTAGGTGTAGTTGGCCTCGGTGCTGAAACTGCGGTTGGCCGTCCGGATGCTGCCCTCGTTGGTGGTGGCCCTGATGCCTGCTACCGAACCGATGCGCAGGGTGCCTCCCGCTTGGAGGATGAAGCTGCCGCCGCCGCTGATTACAAAGCCGTTGGCGTTCAAGGTGCCGGTATCGTCGACGGTAATGCTTGCCTCCTCTTGTTGGATGTCTTCTGTGAGGCTCACGGTGTGGCTGGCACCAATGATTGCAAAGTCCGAAGGGCCGGGTCCGCTTGGTGCCGCAGGGCCGCTGTGCGATTCAAGCGACCAGGTTTGCGCATCGCCCCAGGCCCCGTGCTGCCTGCTGTAAAAGATGGTTTCCCCATCATCAAAACCGATACCGATAAGAAATGGATACCCATCGTTGATATTAGGGTCTATCGACCAGATGTTGTCGAAATCCCAGCCTGCGCTTGTGAAGGTCTCCTTGGTGGTCATGGCGGCGGTATTCTGGCCTGTGCCTTCATCACTGCTGTTTTGTTGAGAGGTTTCTACATCCCAGAAAGAGTTGCTGGAAGAGCTTTGCTGGCTTCTGCCAACCAAACCCCCAGCCTGGCCTGCTTCCGGATTCACTTCCCCCGTTGAGAAGCTGTTGATTACCTGTGCACTGCTGGTCATTTCTCCGACCAGTCCGCCGACACGGTTGTTACCGAAGACATCGCCCCTGGCAAAAGTGTTGTCGAGGGTGCCGCTTTGCAAACGACCCACGAGTCCGCCGAATTGGTTACGATTACCCCCACCGGGAGCGGGTTCCACGTGTGAGAGCGAAAAGCTGTAACGGATTGTGACATTGCCAAAGCCGGCAAACCCGGCCAGGCCACCCACGTTGGTGACCCCCGTTACGACACCGGTGCTGTAAGAATATTCAATGGTGCCGCCATTGATATAACCGATGAGACCGCCAATGCGTTCGTCCCCGGTGACATCCGCAGTGGCGTGATT
>PUOJ01000029.1 GCA_003552075.1 Bacteroidales bacterium | reverse complement strand
GTAGAAACCCCCGGGCAGATCAAAGGCATTGTCAGGTGCTTCAATCCCAACTGCATCACCAACATTGAGCAGATCCCGGCCATCTTTGCCGTGGTAGACAAAGAGGATACCCGCCTCAAGTGCCACTACTGCGAGAAGATCACCACGCGTGAAACGATGGAATTCCTGTAAAACGAGGCGCTTATCACGAAGCCTTTATAAGCTGTTTTCATACGCGCGTAAAAGCTTGCCTGAAGCAACTTATCTTGTCACAGGCGTTCATTATAAGGCGCATGCTTTTGCAAGGCCAGGGTGCACTGGTCTTGCTTGAGGAGATTTACACCTGGTCATTGATTCACGAAGCCCCGCAGTGGGGAGTGGAAGAGGCCGGCACCCTATCTTTTCTCAACGGCGACCAGTGCGGGCAGCACAATGGGCTGCAGGACAAGGCTCGGGCACCTCACGAAAGTTTATCCTGGAGTGCCTGGATCTCTTTGGCAGGATCCTTGCCTTCATACAGGATGTTGTACACCGTATCTGCAATCGGCATATCCACTTCGTAACGGACATTCATTTCCCTGATGCATTTGGTGGCATAATAGCCTTCGGCCACCATATTCATTTCCATCTGGGCATAATGCGGACTATAGCCCTTGGCCAGCATCTGACCATAGCGCCGGTTTCTGCTGAACTGGCTGTAGCAGGTTACGAGCAGGTCGCCAAGATATACCGATCGGTTGATGTCCCTGTCGTTTGGTCGCACCGCGTCTACGAAGCGATTGATCTCGCGCAGGGCATTGGAGATCAGCACAGCCTGAAAGTTGTCACCATAACCCAGGCCGCCGGTTATCCCGGTGGCAATGGCAATGATGTTTTTCAGCACGGGAGCAAACTCGGTTCCAAAAATGTCGTCCGTGATGCTGGTATTGATGAAGCGGCAGGAAAAAAGGTTGGACACGGCCACGGCATTGACACGGTTTTCCGAAGCCACTGTCAGGTAGGTCAGCTTCTCCTGGGCCACCTCCTCGGCGTGGCTCGGTCCGCTGACAGCCACAAACTGGTTCACGGGCACGCCATAGCGCTTGTAAAAGAAATCGGACATGATGTCATTGTCGCCGGGGATGATGCCCTTAATCGCGCTCACCACCGGCTTGTCGCGCAGCAGCGAAGCGTGCATCCCGGAAAGGGAATTTTGCAGAAATGCAGCAGGAATACAAAAAACAGGTACATCCGCCCGCTTGAGCACGCGGTTCAGCTCATGGGATACCTCCAGGCGCTTCGGGTCGAAGGATACGGAGCTCAGGTATTTGGGGTTGTTGCCATATTGCTTCAGGTGCAAAGCGATCTCCTCCTCACGGACCCACCAATGCACTTTTGGCACGTTGTTGAGCAAGATCTTCACGATGGCCGTTGCCCAACTGCCTGAACCGATCACTGCTGCCTGTAAATCCTGCATGTCACTTTCTGTTTACTTAAGGACTAAAGGCTTACCTCTACCTTGTGCTCTTCCTCTTCCCGGATCACCACGACCGTGGCTGTATCTCCCTCGTCAAGCCCTTCGAGCGCTTCCATGTAAGTTTGGATCTCTGCCACCGGCGCGTCATTGATGCGCACGATCACATCACCATCAAGGATGCCGGCTTTTGCAGCGGGACGGTCTTCGGTCACTGAAAGCACCCGCAGGCCTTCACCATCATACCCGTGATCGGGCATCAGGCCAAGGGTAACCCCGCTGCTGCGTGTGCGGTCTGATTCCTGTGTGGCTGTGCTGGTAAATGCAAGCTGATCCCTGTTTTCCATCTGTTCAGCCAGATCCAGGGCAAATTGCGTGATCTCATAAGCGCCAGTGTAATTGATTTTGTCAGGAGTATCCCCCGGACGGTGATAGTCTTCGTGCACGCCGGTAAAGAAGAACAATACGGGAATGTCTGCCAGATAAAAAGCCGTGTGGTCAGATCCGCCCCGGCCACCGGGACTCTTCCGGACATTGAAATGCTCAGGCGCATGGGAATCGATCAGGTCATCCCACTCGGGAGAAGAACCCGTACCGATCATGGTCAGCGTATGATCTTCCATCCGCCCGATCATGTCAAGATTGAACATATACAACACCCGGTCCATGTCATAGGCTTCGCTTTGGGTGAAATACCGGCTGCCTATCAAGCCTTTTTCTTCTGCGCCAAAGCCCATGAAGAGGTAGTTGTGGTTTTGCCACCCCTGATGCTTAATGTATCGCGCTGCTTCAAGCATCCCGGCAACGCCACTGGCATTGTCATCAGCACCGGGATGAATGGCATGCACACCCGGACTCAAGGAGCCTTGCCTGCCATAACCCACGTGGTCGTGATGTCCACCGATCACCACGGTAGTCTCCGCATCATTGTCGATGTATCCTGCCACATTGATCGCGGTATGCTCCTCACGGTAGCCATCTGTAGTCAGGTAAATCGTGCCATCCTGGTCCTTCATAAGATGATGCAGCACTTTTTCTTCTGCAAATAGCAAGGGAATGTCAAAGTTCATCCGTGCCATGCGCATATCGATGGGCGGATCTTCGCGATGAGGAAGGGTGTTGACAAAGATGATGCCGCTGGCTCCCTTTTCGGCAGCGGTATTGATCTTATCAAAAAGCAGGCGCAACACCTGCCTGTCGCCGAGGGTGTCCAGTTGCTCAGGAAGAAAAAATTCCATCACAAAGATCTTGCCTTCCAGATCCTGATGCAAGGCATAGTCGCAATAGTCTTCAAATCCCTCATGATCCTCCAGGCCGCTGAGGCCAAAGCCCACGTGTGCAAATGGCGCACTGATGCTTACAGATGGAGAACCAGGCAGTACATAATAATCGCAGTCGTGCTCGAAATCGGCATCCTGGTAAATAAATTCATTGTCAGGCCCCCAGACCCACTCGCCCGGAAAAGGGAATTCCTGGTAAAAGGAACCATCAAAAAGAGGCTCCAGGCCGGCTTCCTGCATGCGTTCCTTAATGTAGGCGACCGCCAGGCGCTCACCTTCCGTGCCAGCTTCCCGCCCTTCCATCTCATCTGCTGCCAGGGTATACACATCTTCTTTAATGCGCGCTGTTGCGGATTCCTCATCAAAATCAAAGCCTGCAACAGGGAAGGATACACACAGCGAAAAGGCAACCCATATCAAAACCGATAAATGCATTCGTCGTCTCATAACAATCATATATATAAGTAAATAAGTAACACGCCAGGTTCAATGGCCATTGCGATCATCCGCATAGGATCAATTTCGTGGCATGTCGTGTTGAAACAAAGCCTAAAAATACGTATTTTTGAGCAACCAGAAAAACCACTTGCCATGGAACAGAAAAAAAGAAGCATCCTCTTTTGGGTAGTCAACGGCCTGATTGCCCTGGTAATCCTAATATTTATCATCCAGAACTGGGACAAGGTGACCTTTACCTT
>PUOJ01000085.1 GCA_003552075.1 Bacteroidales bacterium | reverse complement strand
GGCTATATATATGCGGCGATCTTTTCCAAAAGATCCTTCAACTTAAATGGTTTTGCTAAGTAATCATTGCAACCGACATCGATGCTGTATTGCCGGTCTTCTGACATGGCATAGGAAGTTTGGGCGATGATGGGGATGTCTTTATTTTCCTTTCGGATCTCACGGGTGGCCTCGTAGCCATCTTTCACAGGCATTCGTATATCCATAAGGATCAAATCAATATCATCTCTGCTTCTGCAGGTTTCTACAGCCTCCTGGCCATTCTTCACCCATAAGAGATTTACCCCCGTTCTTTGCAGTGCCTTTTCGATTACCAAATAATTCACTTTCACATCTTCTGCTACCAGAATCAATTTGTTTGTCCAATCGTATTCCATCACGCCTTTCTTTTCTTGACTAAGTTCAAATTCAGCACGACTGCCTTGCCTATATGGCAAAGAAAAATAAAACACCGATCCTTCACCCGGGTTGCTATCCACCCATATCTTTCCACCCATCAGCTGGACAATGGCTTTGGAAATGGCCAATCCCAGACCAGCACCGTGTTCCGTTTGATGATGGTCTATGGTAATTTGCATGAACCGGTCAAAAATCACATCTTGCTGATCTTTCTTTATCCCCATGCCGGTATCCTGGACAAAAAACAGCACTTCATCATCAAAAACCACATACCCTGCCTCTACAAAACCTTGATGGGTAAACTTAATGGCATTGCTTACCAGGTTGATGAGAACCTGCTTGATCCTCGTCCGATCAGCCACGAAAGCATCCTCACCTTGCAAAAGCTCATTCCTGACTCTTAGCTCGACCTGGCCTGAGTTCACCTTGTCTTCCCGGCGAAACATATCGTGGACCTCCTGAAATAATAAATTTAAGGAGAATTCATTCTGGCTGACCCGCAGCATACCAATTTCAATTTGGGACAAGTCGATGATGTCATTGATCAAGGAAAGAAGATGCTGGCCGTTTTCATCGATGATGTCCAGAAATTCCTCCTTTTCTGCCGGGTCTTCACTTTCTCTCAGCAGTTGTGCAAATCCCAGGATGCCATTCATTGGCGTACGAATCTCATGGCTCATGTTGGCAAGGAAGGCGGACTTCAGCTTATCCGATTGTTCAGCTCGCTCTTTGGCTTCCAGCAATTCCTCTGTGCGCGCATGGACTTTTTGTTCCAGGGTTTTGTTCGCTTCCTCAATTTGCGCCTTGCGGTAATCCAATTGTTTCTTCAGAAAATAATCGCGCCTGGAAAAATATTCAATGCGATAGGCCGCCACCATGCCAATCACATTGGCGGCAATATAAAAAAAGTTGTTGTTGACAATCAGTTCTGCAGGTGTGTCTGACAAGATGATGGCACCTAGATTATAAAAGAGCAGGGTAACCCAGCCGGCAATGGTTGCATAAAAAAAACGCAGTTTAATAAAAAAGTAGCCAGCAAAGAAAACCAGCAGCAGGCCGCCATAATATACGTGGTTTTCTGGTGCCATGATCAACATCGCACTGATTCCCAGTCCGGCCACAACAAAAGCGACCAGCAACAATGCTTGCCACACCTTTCTGAAAAACGGGAAAAAAGATAACACGAATATGGTGAGCAATACAGGCAGTACCAGCCCAAAACGAATGAAGTGAAATGTTTGTTGATGCGCGGGAACAATTAAGGTGTCAAGCAGACCAAATACCCCATATAACAGGCTCACGAGGATCAGTGCCGTACGAATCTGCCAGATGGAATCATTAAAATACTGTTGCAAAAAATCCTTTTCCCTGCTTTCCTCAAAAGCCAATGTGAAGGGATTGAGGCGCACCCTTTCTCCATCAAGGAAACGTTTTCGAAACAGGGATAACAGACGCCTTCCCCGCCCGGACTTTTTAGAAGCAAGCATATGTGCAAAAATAGTTTTTTTTGGTTAGAAAATAGCAATTCAGGAAACCGTAATGGCATCGCAGACAAGTTACTATTGCCCATACAGGGTAAAGATATCACCTCATCCGAAAAACATGCGCGTGAGGCAATCAGGTGCTGCTGCTATCTCACAGGAAACTCTTCTAAAAAAGATTACTTTTGCAGCATGGCAAAACTTCCGGAATATTCTGACATCATCCACGCGCAGCGCGTGCTGAGAGGGGTAGTCAAGCAGACGACACTGGAGCACAGCAAGTCCTTTAGTGCGTTCTCAGGTGCGGATGTGTTCATGAAGCTGGAGAACCTCCAGTCGACAGGGTCTTTTAAGGTACGTGGCGCTTACAATAAGCTGCATGCCTTGCGGCAGGATGACGCGTTGCAGAATGGCGTAGTATGTGCTTCAGCCGGCAATCATGCACAGGGAGTAGCCTTTGCTGCCAGGATGCTTGGCGCCAAAGCCACCGTGTTCATGCCGGTGTTCACACCACCACTCAAGGTCATTGCCACAAAAAACTATGGTGCCGATGTCGTGCTGGAAGGCGATGCGTTCGACGATGCCATGGCAGCGGCTAGCCAGTATGCGGAGAAAACCGGTGCCACCATCGTCCACGCTTTCGACGACCCCCACATCATTGCGGGACAGGGCACGATCGGACTGGAGATATTCCAAGCCAACGACGCCATCCACGATGTGCTGGTGCCCATTGGAGGTGGTGGGATGATCTCTGGTATTGCCATCGCACTCAAGGAAATGAATCCCAGGATCCGCATCATCGGTGTGGAAGCCGAAGGCGCACAATCGGCCCTGAACTCGTTGAAAATGGGGAAGCCGGAGAAACTCGCCCGTATGCAGACCATTGCCGACGGGATTGCGGTCAAACAGCCCGGCAAGCTGACTTTCGAGGCCATTCGTAAATACGTCGATGACATCTGGGTGGTCAATGATTCGGAGATTGCCCACGCAGCATACCTGCTATTGCAGCGGGCCAAGATCCTGGCTGAGCCTGCGGGTGTGGCGGCCATTGCAGCCCTGCTCAACGGCAAAAACGATGTCCGCGGCAGAAAGGTGGTCCCGGTGATCAGCGGCGGCAACATCAACATGGGCCTGCTGGAGCAGATCCTGGAAAAGGGCATGATGGAAGAAGGCCTCAGGGCACGCATTGCAGTGCTGATACCGGATGTGGCCGGTGAACTCAAATCCATCATCACCATCCTGGAAAAGCTACGCGCCAGCATCAACGACATTTCCCACGAACGCTCCATCACCACCGTACCTGTGGGGTATGTGCTGGTAACGATCACCTTCAACCTGCGCGAGAGCGATCAGCTCGACACGATCTGCAAGGCACTTAAAGGCAAGATGAAGCAGTTTGAAGTCCTGAAATAAACGCGCGACGCCGCAAAATAATCTATCTTTGCACATCACGCATAATCGGACAGCATGGTTGCTCGAAAAGGGATCAATATCAAGGTCATCGTCAAGTTTCTGGGGATTCTGCTGCTCATGAT
>PUOJ01000039.1 GCA_003552075.1 Bacteroidales bacterium | reverse complement strand
TGAAGTACCAGTTTGCGGTGGGACTGACCTCCTGGCCACCCGGCATCTGCGAGGTGATCTCGGTGCTGATGCCGGCCAGCAACACGTCGGTGCCGGCAATGAAGAAGTTGGCCGTGAAGCCAGCCGTCGCACCGGCATAACCCGCCACAAGTCCGGCGATGGGGTGCAGCCCCATCTGTGTGAATATCAATGCCGCAATGGGTGGCACGATGACCACACCTGCATCCGATCCCACATTACCTACTGCGCCGATGATGAAAATCACGGGCAATACCACTTTCTTGGGCACGGAAAAGGCTACTGTACGCAGGGCCACGGCCAGCAGACCACTGCGCTCAGCAATGGAAACGCCCATGAGCATGACCAGGACCAAGCCAAAAGGTGCAAAATGGGCAAAGTTGGTAACCATTTCTTCCAGGAAACGGCGCAAGCCCTCCCCGCTGATCAGGTTTTCTGCCTCAACCAGGCTCCCGTCATCGGGATGAATGGCACTTACACCCAAATACGCTGTAAGGGCGCTGAGGAGCACAATAAAAATGGTGATCCAAAGAAAAATCCAGAAGGGGTGGGGCAGTTTATTGCCCATGACCTCAATCCAGCGCAGGAAGCCTTTTGAACCGGTGTCTGCTGCCTGGTTCTGCGCTTCCTTGCCTGCGGTGCCCCCTGCTCCGGGGCTTTCCTTGCCTTTTTCTGCCATAACAAATCAGTCAATTGTGGTGAATGAATAAGGTTTTTTAGAATTGTTCTGAATTACTGCAGTTCATAAAGATCAAAACGGGTTGACGGGCAAAAATAACATTTTCAATGATACTGCATAAGGGACAAGTGATTTTTCAGCCATATAAAAAGCCCGGCATTTATCTGCCGGGCTTTTCCAACACAAAACAAGCTCAAGATGTGATCATCCGCACTTGCTCTCTCCGCAACTGGTGCAGGTGAGACAGCCCTCCTGGTAGATTACGGAATCCTCTTGCTGGCAATTGCTGCATATACGACCCTTTGCGCGGGTGCCATCAGGGATAAATTTTTTCAAGGCCCTGACTACCCCATTCTTCCAAGTATGCAGGCGGTCGCTGTGCAGGTTCAAATCTTCGATCACATCAATCACAGAAGGCAACGGCATCCCGTGCCGGAGAACTCCGGATATCAGCTTGGCATAGTTCCAGTATTCCTTGTGGAAAGAACGGGAAAGTCCCTCGATGGTCACCTTATAGCCATCTTTATCCTGAAACTGAAAATCATAGCGCTTTTCGCCGCTTTCCAGTTTATTTTTGATCACCAGGCCCTTATCCACGTCGGGTGGCAGGTAGAAGCCTTCGGCTTTGCCTGTAAATATCTCATATGGCCTGTCATGAAGGATCCCAACGACGGCCATCCATTTTTCAGATTCGTTGTTAAAGCGCACGATTTCGGCTTCAAGCACTTTGGGTCGTTTGGGTGCTTCCGTCTCTCTGAAAACCCGGTCTTCTTTTTTCTTTTCGGTAACGAGCACCCCTGAGCGGGAGCCGTCACGATACACCGTAACCCCCTTGCAACCGCTCTCCCAGCCCGTTTGGTAGATCTGGCCCACCAGTTCCTGGCTCACATTTCCTGGCACGTTCACAGTCACACTGATGCTATGGTCAACCCATTTCTGCACGGCGCCCTGCATCTTCACCTTGGAGACCCAGTCCACATCATTCGCAGTCGCCTTATGATAAGGTGACCGCCTAATGACATCCTGCAAGGCATTGTCCTTCATACGGCGAACCTCCTCCACATCGTAATCGTTGATCTTCAGCCAATCCAGAAATTTGTGGTGGAACACATTGTACTCTTCCCAGGTGTCACCCACTTCATCAGTGAAGTCTACGCGTACGTTTTTATCGTTGGGGTTGACTTTACGGCGGCGTTTGTAGGCGACCATAAATACCGGTTCAATGCCGGAGGGGGTCTGGGTGAGGATGGACACACTTCCGGTAGGAGCGATTGTAAGCAGGGCGATGTTTCGGCGTCCTTTTTCTTGCATCTCTTTGTAAAGACCGGGATCGGCCTCTTTGAGGCGCTGGATGAAAGGGTTATTGGCTTCGCGCTGACTGTCATAAACCGGAAACGGACCACGTTCGCCGGCGAGCATGACGGATGAGCGGTAGGTTTCCAGCGCGAGGCATTGGTGGATCTTCACTGAAAAATCCATGGCTTCCTGTGTGCCGTAACGGTAACCGAGCGCTGCAAGCATGTCTCCTTCGGCGGTGATGCCGATGCCGGTGCGCCGCCCCTCAACACATTTGTCGCGGATTTTCTGCCACAAGCGCAACTCCACGTTTTTCACCTCTTCTTCTTCCGGGTCGTTTTCTATCTTGGTCAAGATGTTGTCTATCTTTTCCAGCTCCAGGTCAATGATGTCGTCCATGATGCGCTGGGCATAGGCCACGTGCTCCCTGAACAGGTCGAAGTCAAAGCTTGCCGTTTCCCCAAAGGGGTTTTTGACATAGCCAAAGAGGTTGATGGCCAGCAGCCGGCAGCTATCATAAGGGCAGAGCGGGATCTCCCCGCAGGGGTTGGTCGACACGGTGTTGAATCCGAGGTCGCTGTATGTGTCAGGTACAGATTCCCGCGTGATGGTGTCCCAGAAGAGGATCCCGGGTTCCGCCGACTTCCATGCGTTGTGTACGATCTTTTTCCACAGGTCGCGCGCCCTGATCTTTTTGACATACACCGGGTTTTCGGTGTGGATGGGATATTGTTGCACAAAGTCGGTGTCGTTGGCCACGGCCTCCATGAACTCGTCGGTGATCTTTACGCTCACATTGGCCCCGGTCACTTTGCCTTGTTCCATCTTGGCGTCAATAAAACCCTCGGCGTCAGGATGTTTGACTGAGACCGTAAGCATAAGTGCCCCGCGACGTCCGTCCTGTGCGACCTCGCGTGTGGAGTTGGAGTACCTTTCCATGAAGGGGACCAGGCCGGTAGAGGTGAGTGCGCTGTTTTTCACCGGACTGCCCTTGGGCCGGATGTGCGACAGGTCATGCCCCACACCCCCTCTGCGTTTCATGAGTTGTACCTGCTCCTCGTCCAGCTTCATGATGCCTCCATAGGAGTCTGCAATGCCTTTGTTCCCAATGACAAAACAGTTGGACAGCGAGCCGATCTGAAAAGGATTTCCGATGCCCGCCATGGGACTCCCCTGGGGAACAATATAATGAAAGTCTTTCAGCAGGTTGAAAATTGTTTCTTCCGGAAGCGGATTGGGGTATTTTTGTTCAATGCGGTGAATTTCGCGGGCCAGCCTGCGGTGCATGTCGTCGGGTGTGCGCTCGTAAAGATTGCCTTCCGAATCTTTGAGCGCGTATTTATTGACCCATACATTGGCTGCCAAGCTGTCGTCATCAAAATAGGCTGTGGCAGCTTCCATCACCTCTTCATAATCATAGCGCGTTAAAGAATGACCGATGGCGCCCTTTTTATCATCCATCGCCTCGTTGCGCTTTTCAATCATTTCTTCGTAAAGATTGTTTTTTGCCTGTTGCTGTTTGGCGTCATTCTTATTTTTTAGCGCAGGGTTGTCAGCCATAGCGTATATGTTTTATTATTGTGAGTAACTTTAAATGAGTGCTTTATGAAATAAAGCAGGGGTGTGTCGGGTGATGGAATGATGCCTGGTGTCTTGTCAACACTACGCTAGCCGGCCCAAGTCCTGATCTTTTCCTCACATCTGCAACATAAAACCCTTACATAGCTAATGTTATGCGCGGTGTTCATTTTTGAGCTGGGAAAAAAGCGGCAACTTATGCGACACAGTAGCATTGATACGGCGCTTGATTACGAAATTAAGAAACAAAACAACAGCAAGCGCCAATATGTTATTAACAAAAACGGAAAGTTATTAACCAACAACAGCTAAGTCTTTGAAAGAAAAAAACTTAGCTGTTTTGCCCAAAGTGTTCTTCAAAGCAGCTGCTTAACCTGTTAAATATCAGGCAGCAGCTGCTTTTTGAAAAACTTTTTTACGTATTATGCAAACTCAATAAGATAGGCTTTGATGAATGCATCAATATCGCCATCCATCACCTGTTGCACATTGGATGTTTCGACCCCGGTGCGGAGGTCTTTCACCATTTTGTAGGGATGAAACACGTAGCTTCTGATCTGTGAGCCCCATTCGATTTTCTTTTTGGAGCTTTCCATGGCATCAATTTTTTCTTTTTTCTTGCGCAGCTCCAGTTCATAAAGCTGTGATTTCAGCATGGTGAGTGCTTTTTCGCGGTTCTGGCTTTGTGAGCGGGTTTCCTGGCACTCCACCACGATACCCGATGGGGCGTGTCGGACCCTTACCGCACTTTCAATCTTGTTCACATTCTGTCCGCCAGGTCCGCTTGAGCGGAAAGTGTCCCATGACAGGTCGGCAGGGTTCAGTTCAATGTCGATGTTTTCATCCACTACCGGGTAGGCATACACCGAAGCAAAGGACGTATGCCTTTTGTTGTTGGCATCAAAAGGGGAGAGCCTTACAAGGCGGTGTACGCCGTTTTCTCCTTTCAGGTATCCGTAGGCGTGTTCGCCTTCAAACTCAATGGACGCACTTTTGATGCCGGCACCATCTCCTTCCTGGACGTCCAGCACCTTGGTCTTGTATTGGTGGCGTTCGCCCCAGCGGAGGTACATGCGCATCAGCATCTCCGCCCAGTCCTGGCTTTCCGTGCCGCCGGCACCGGCGTTGATCGTGACGATTGCATCCAGGTGGTCCTCCTCCTGGTTGAGCATCTTTTTGAACTCCAATGCCTCCATCTGCTCCAGTGCCTTTTTGTATTGTGCCTGCACCTCTTCTTCCGTCGACTCGCCTTCTTCGAAAAACTCGTGCAGCACTTTCAGGTCTTCAATCTGCTGGTGCGTATCCCGATAGGCATCGATCCATTTTTTGATGCTGCTGATCTTCTTCAGCTTGCCCTGGGCCTCCCGGGGGTTGTCCCAAAAGTCGGGGGCCTCTGTTTCCTTTTGTAATTCTGCTACCTGGGATTCCTTGCCATCAATGTCAAAGAAACCTCCTTAAGGCATCAAGCCTCCGGTCCAGGTCGGTGATCTGATCTTTGTAAACCATGGGTGTTTATTGATTATGCGTTATATCGATGTGTTTATGTTTTTAAGCTGATCGATTATCTGGTGTTTGTGTTTTCAAGAGGACTGTTGTTGGCTGTTGGCTATTGGCTTTTGGCTTTTGGCTTTCTTGCCTGCAGCCAATAGCTAATAGCTAATAACCTACTTAGTCCAAAAGCCCCCGCGACAATAATCATCCCCCTGTATGTCAAATCTTTGGCATGGAGATTTC
The DNA here is from genome assembly GCA_003552075.1 of Bacteroidales bacterium. GTDB lineage: Bacteria > Bacteroidota > Bacteroidia > Bacteroidales > UBA7960 > PUPG01. The sequence goes on along the minus strand of PUOJ01000039.1, from coordinate 39,909 downwards.
AACGCATCATTTCCCAGACCAACTCCGGCTCATACCCTTTCTGTATGCAATAGGCCGCCGTTTTTGCCCGGAGCTCTGCTTTGTTGCGGGTTTGCAGTTCCTGCTTTTTTTTTGTCATCAGTGCACGCAACTTTCCGATGTAGTCGTCGGTGTCAATCTCCTCAAGGGCTTCATGGATATCGCCTTCCGGGATGTTTTTTGCAAGCAGGGCTGCCTTGATCTTCACTTTTCCCCAGCCGTTTTGCCGGAATTTTCCGCGCACGAAGATACTGGCATAGCGCTGGTCGTTGAGGAAGTCCTCATCGCGCAGCAACCTGATGACCTGGTCTATCGCATACCGACCGGCACCCAGGCGGAGGAGTTTTTCCTCCACCTCGCGGGTGCACCGTTCACGGTAGGCACAGTACCGCCTGGCTTTTTCTGTAAGCGCTTCAACGTTCATCCATTTGTAACGTGTACGTCAAAGTTTGATCTCGTCATCCAGTTTGTTAAAAAACCGGTATTCGAGAAAGTGGTAGGATGTAGAAGGATATACTTTGATCCACTTTTTGTATTTCAGGAACCATTTACACCTGATCGACGGAAGTCCTTTGGTCAGATAAGCGTGAATGAAGGGATGGACACGCAGGGTAAGCCTGTTCTCCATTTGTTCCCTGATGAGGTACCTGAGGTTGCTTTCAATCTCATCCACGAGGATCACGCTGGGTTTGATCTTTCCGGATCCACCGCACGCGGGACATTTTTCCAGGGTCTCCACGTTGGTTTCGGTCCGTACCCGTTGCCTGGTGATCTGAACAAGGCCGAACTTGCTGGGTGGCAACACATTGTGCTTTGCCCGGTCCTTTTTCATTTCTTCCTTCATCCGTTCGTACAGTTTGCGGCGGTTGCCGGCTTGTACCATATCGATGAAGTCGACCACAATGATGCCACCCATGTCGCGCAGCCTTAGCTGTCTTGCGATTTCAGCTGCAGCTTCAAGGTTTACGTCCAGCGCGTTGTCTTCCTGGGTATTTTCGCTGCTGATCCGCTGCCCGCTGTTCACATCGATGACATGCAATGCTTCGGTATGCTCGATCACCAGGTAGGCACCGCTTTTGATCGAGACAACCTTCCCAAAAGAGCCCTTGATCTGTTTTTCTATGCCAAAATGGTCAAAAACCGACGCTTTCCCCTTGTACAATTTCAGGATGTCAATTTTTTCCGGGGCGATGGTTTTGATGTAATCGCGAAGCTCTTCATAGACCAGCGAATCATTCACGTGGATGCTGTTAAACGATTCGTTCAACAAGTCCCGCAACATGGCAGATGACCTGTTGAGCTCCCCCATGATCATGCGGGGAGGCTTCGCGGTGGCTAGCTTTTCTGCGATGCTGTACCACTTGCTGACCAGGTTGTTGAGGTCAGCATCCAGGTCAGCAACCATCTTGCCCTCTGCCACCGTGCGAATGATTACACCGAAGTTTTTTGGCTTGATGCTCTGTACCAATCGCTTCAGCCGGTTTTTTTCGTCTGCATGCTGGATCTTCTGCGAAACAGAGATCCTGTCTGAAAACGGTACAAGGACCAAATAGCGTCCGGCCAGGGATATTTCGCTCGTAATGCGCGGACCCTTGGTCGAAATCGGTTCTTTGGCAATCTGAACCAGGATGGGCTGGTTGGCGTTCAGGACCTCGGTGATCTTTCCTGTCTTTTCGATCTCTTTTTCAAGATGAAACTTTTCCATGGCCAGCACTTTTGTCTTGCCTGCCATGGCCAGCTTGGTATACTTGTTCAGACTGTTGACCTGGCTTCCCAGGTCCAGATAGTGTAAAAAAGCATCCTTCTCGTATCCCACATCTACAAAGGCTGCATTCAACCCGGAAATGATCTTCCTGATCTTTCCCAGGTAGATGTCGCCCACGGAGTAGTTGTTGTTCTTTCGCTCCCGGTGAAGCTCCACAAGGCGCTTCTCCTCCAGCAAAGCCATCACAACCTCCTTGTTGCCGGAATCAATGATCAACTCTTTGTTCACAACTGAGATACTTTAAGATTTATGCGCCCATTCGGCTTGGGCAGAGAAGGAAATCATCCGTAAATGCTGACAAAATCATAATAAAATTACATAATGCCTTTGGCGACATTATGTAATTTTATATGGCGATATGCTATGTCAAGCACATGGAAAACAGGACACTACTTCTTTTTGTGCCTGTTTTTGCGCAGTCGCTTCTTGCGCTTGTGTGTGGACATCTTGTGTCGTTTGCGTTTTTTTCCGCTTGGCATGTGATTTCTCTTATAAGTTTTTATTTGTTGACTGGCAATCAGTTATGCTATACAAAGCCGATTAGGGCTTGACTGATGCCTTGACTTCGTTCACAAATTCCTTGGCCGGTTTAAATGCCGGAATGCAGTGTGCAGGAATGATGATGGTCGTGTTCTTGGAGATATTCCTGCCGGTTTTTTCTGCTCTCTCCTTGATGATGAAGCTACCAAAACCCCTGAGGTAAACATTGTCTCCTTTAACAAGTGCATTCTTCACGGTTCCCATAAAAGCTTCTACGGTTACTTGTACAGTTACCTTTTCAATGCCGGTCTTGTTGGCAATTTCGTTAACGATTTCAGCTTTCGTCATAATTCTTTACTTTTTTGGTTATAAGGGATTTATGTTGTCTTTTCTTGTCAATTAAGGTTGCAAAGATAAGGTTTTTCTGATTATGGGAAAACAAATTAATTATTTTTCCTTCAACGGTTTACGCTCTTTTGCTTTCTTTGCATAAGAATAAGCCTTGTCAATATGGATTTTACAGAAACCTTGCTGAGTTGGTACAGTACACACGGTCGTGACTTGCCCTGGCGTGCCGACAAGGACCCTTACGCCATCTGGATATCTGAGGTGATTCTTCAGCAAACCCGCATAGACCAGGGTTTGCCCTATTATTTTCGCTTCATGAAGGCCTTCCCGGACGTATATGCTCTTGCAGCAGCTCCCGGGGAAAAGGTCTTGCGTTTTTGGCAAGGACTGGGATACTATTCCCGGGCAAGAAATCTTCATGAAGCCGCAAAGGAGGTCGCTGGATCTTTCGGAGGCAAGCTTCCCGGTTCAAGCCGGGAACTTATGCGAATTAAAGGAATAGGCCCTTATACTGCGGCAGCCATTGCCTCCATTGCTTTTAACGAGGTGGTACCGGCAGTGGATGGCAATGTGATGCGGGTGCTGGCCCGCTTCTTTTCCATCCAGGAAAAAAAAGATTCGGCCAAAGGCAGAAAAATTTTTGAAAACACTGCCCGGGAGTTGATCCCGTCCTGTTGTCCGGGCGACTTCAACCAGGCCATGATGGATTTCGGTGCCCTGATATGCAAACCCCAAAAACCGTTATGTCCTGAATGCGTCTTCAGAGGGCACTGTCTTGCCTTGCAATCCGGCCTGGTCGACCAACTACCCCGCAAAAACAGCCGCAAACGACCCCGGATGCGGCATTTCCATTACTTTTTCATCAGGCCGCGTGGCCGTGCACACGGCTGTTTTTTTGTCAGACAACGAAAACAAAAAGACATCTGGCAACACATGTATGAATTTCCGCTGCTTGAAGCAGAAAGGCAACTGACAGCTCCAGAGCTGCTGGCAGATGAGGGTTTTGTTCACCTGCTCCCAGGCATTGATGCCGGACATGTCAACCCCATACCCGTCACATTGAAGCACCAGCTGACACACCAAAGCATTCATGCCGCTTTCTTTTTTGTAGATGTAGGTAAAGCTGTTGCAGAAAAACTGAAACGCCTGTATTCCTGCACTGCGCCTGCAGATTTTGACCAATTGGCAAAACCCAGGCTCATCGACAGGTTTCTCCAGGAGTACGTTTAACAAAATAAATGTGCCAATTCAAAACAAAAAATTGTATTTAAACAAAAAAAAATATTAATTTAGCGAATGATTTGATTTATAAACACAAAAAAACAAGATTATGGCAGGAGTAAACAAAGTGATTCTGGTGGGAAATCTGGGTGCGGATCCGGAGATCATGACCCTCGAAAGTGGCGTCAAGATGGCGCGTATAAGTGTGGCTACCAATGAAGTGTATCGCGACAAAGATGGTGAGCGCCAGGAAAAAACGGAATGGCACCGTGTGGTGCTGTGGCGAAACAAGGCTGAACTCGCAGAAAAATATCTCAGCAAGGGGCGCCAGGTGTATGTAGAAGGACGCCTTCGCAACCGTCAATACCAGGACAAGGAGGGCAACCAGCGTTATACCACCGAAATTCTTTGCGATGTGATTAACTTTCTTGGCGGCAGAGAGGGTGGTGAGCAACAAACACCACAGCAGAGTCCACCCCCTTCAGATGCTCCATCTCCCGGAAACCCGCCGGAAGAAGACGACCTACCATTTTAACCCCCTGAACGGATATCCGCGTGCGTGTCGGACCACATGCCTGTGATTCGCCACGCGCGCGTCTGGTCGCTTGTAATGTTGCACATGCTGTTTTGTGCAACATTATTGCTGAGTCGCATAACTTGCAAGAAAACGGAAAATCAAGCGGTCAAACGTTTGCTTGTCCTGCTTATGGAAAGATACGGTGACCGGGAGATAATAAATGGGCATGCCCTTCAGGTATTCTGACAACAAGGGGTCATAGAGCCGCATGGCGTCTTTTTCGGTAGTGATCACGACCTTGTCATTGCCGATGGTCTTGTGGTAGTGTGCTTGCAGTTTCCTGAGGTTGGCAGGAGTAAACTGATGATGGTCCCTGTATTTGTGAACAAACAGATTCTTGCAACGCGTTTTCAGATGCTCCTCAAGGGCTTCCGTACGTGCAATGCCCGTGAGAAGGAAAATGTTGTTGGGCTTGTCCTGCGGTGGGGGTGGCACGTCTGGCAACAAAGGTTCCCAAGGCTGGTAAGCCAGCCTTGAAAAGTACACTTTTTTTAATTGGTAAGGTTTTAGTTTTTGCAGGAAGTAGCGCCGGTCAAGAGGTGAAAAAACCTTTGGCGTCTTGGTCACGATAACCGCATCGGCCCTATTTGCCCGGAACTTTGCCTCCCGCAGGTTGCCCACTGGCAGCAGAAAATTATTGAAAAACGGGTTGTAATAACCGGTTAGCAGCAGATTAAGCCCGGCTCTTACATACCTGTGCTGAAAGGCGTCGTCCAGGATCACCAGGTTAACCTCAGGGTGATCCCTGAGCAAGCGGCGAATGCCACGCCGTCGATTTCCGTCAACCGCCACACGCACATCGGGAAACTTCCGGCTCATTTGCAGCGGCTCATCACCCACCTCTTTGGCCGTGGAGTTAGCTTGTGCCAAACGGTATCCTTTTGTTTTTCTTTTGTACCCACGGCTCAGTACGGCTATTGCATAACGGCCTTGCAGCATACGGACCAGGTATTCTACGTGGGGTGTTTTGCCAGCTCCACCAGCACTCAGGTTGCCAATGCAAATCACCGGAATGTCAAACGACTCTGAAGGCAATACCCCCAAGTCAAAAAGCAGGTTGCGCAACCATACCCCAATCCCATAAAGGAGCGCAAAAGGAAGCAACAATACACGGAGCCAATTCATGCGTCAAAGTTAAATATTTATTTTTGCCTGATGATAGAATTTTGCGACAAAACAATCAGGTCGTATTGTTCATGCTGTTTGACGCAGCATAGGGGTTGCGAATGTGCAGGTAAGTTGTTTTATCCTGAATAAAATAATGTAATTTTGAGATGAGAGATTGAACAACCGGGCTGCGGGAAACCAAAACCACCAGGCACGGATTAACTGTATTTTGCAATAAAATAAACAGATGAACCTAAAACAGATCGTTGACATCATTAACCAGGAAGCTCCTTTCAGTTGGCAGGAAAAATATGACAACTCAGGCATCCAGATCGGTGAACCTGAGCGGGACGTTCACCGGGCACTGCTGGCTGTGGAGCTGACACCCGATGTACTCAAGGAGGCGGTGGAGAAATCGTGTGACCTGGTCATCACACACCATCCATTGATTTTTGAAGGGCTCAAAAGCCTCAGTGGCAGCACACCGACCGAACAAGTGGTAATGGATGCCATCAGGCAACAGGTTGCCGTGGTGTCGGCACATACCAATCTTGACAACAGCTTAAAAGGGGTCAACAGTCGGCTGGCAGAAAAGCTTGGACTGGAAAAACTACAGCTGTTAAAGCCTGCTTCCGGGATGCTTAAAAAGCTTGTTACCTTCTGTCCTATAGCTCATGCCGATAAGCTGCGCGCTGCGCTCTTTGAAGCGGGGGCTGGTCATATCGGTGAGTATGATTGCTGTTCCTTTAACCTCGAAGGCCGGGGGTCTTTCCGTGCAGGCGAAGGTGCAAATCCTTTTGTGGGAAACATCAGCGAGTTGCATTATGAGAAGGAGGAGCGCATCGAAACGATTTTTCCCGTCCACATGCAACAGCAGATTCTTCAGGCAATGAAAGACGCCCATCCATACGAGGAAGTGGCTTATGACGTGTATGCGCTTGATAATATCTACGACCGGACGGGTTCCGGGATTATCGGTGAATATGAAACGCCTGTTTCGCCTGAAGACTTTCTCAAAAAGATTAAGGCGCAACTGGGCACACCTGTCCTGCGCCATACCGAACCTCCACAGGCCCTGGTCAAGAAAGTGGCCCTGTGTGGAGGATCCGGTGCTTTTTTGATTGGTGATGCCCTGAAGGCTGGTGCCCAGGCCTTTGTTACCGCCGACGTCAAGTATCATCAGTTTTTGGATGTGGCCGGCAAGCTTCTTCTTGTGGATGCCGGACATTATGAAACTGAGCAACATACAAAGGAGTTGATACATGATATCATTCAGAAAAAAATGATTAACTTTGCCGTCTTGATTTCCGAGGTGAATACCAACCCTGTCAGATACTGCTGATCATACCTGCAGACGAGGCCTGGCAGGCTCCCTGGGAGGGCAATGAAATGCCGGTACCTGCATGCAGGACAGGGTAAACCCCTGCAGTCTGACAACAAACAGACAGAAAGGTTAAGCTAATCACTGAAAATCACATACAATTTATGGCCAAGAAAAAACAAACTGCCAAGAAAGCAAAGGAAGCAGAAAAGATGATTAATCCCAGCACAGGAACGGAAGGGTCTCCGGTTCAGGTGCCGGAAACTGCCAACGAAGACAGCATTGAAAAGACCGTAAAAAACAAGCTGACCTCATTATATACCCTGCAAACCATAGATTTTAAGATTGACAGGTTGCGCAGTGTGCGTGGCGAGCTTCCCCTGGAGGTGCAGGATCTTGAGGATGTGATTGCCGGATTGGAAACGCGACTTGAAAAGTTTAATAATGAGGTCAGGGAGCTGGAAACGGAGATCTCAAATAAAAAAATTGCGGCACAGGAAAGTCTGGAGCTCATTAAAAAATATGAAGCCCAGCAAATGAACGTGCGCAACAACCGGGAGTATGATTCTTTGTCCAAGGAGATCGAATACCAAACGCTTGAAGCACAGCTTGCTGAAAAGAAGATGAAGGAGTTTGCCGCCGAAGTGGAGTCAAAGCAGGAGTTGGTGAAAGATGTGGAGGCTGAACTCGAAGAGCGCAACAAAGACCTGGAAGCTAAGAAGGCCGAACTCAATGACATTGTGGCCGAAACCGAGAAAGATGAAGCAATGCTTGAAAAAAAGGCTGAAGAGCAGCGCAACAAAATTGAAGAGCGTCTGTTAAATGCCTATCAGCGGATTCGTGACAATGCGCGCAATGGCCTGGCTGTGGTGCCGGTTGAACGAGATGCATGTGGCGGATGTTTCAACAAGATACCCCCGCAGCGACACCTCGATATCCGGCTGCATAAGAAAATCATCGTATGCGAATACTGCGGGCGAATACTTGTTGATGATGAGATCATGGAGCTTGTAAAATCGCATATGGAAGCATAGCACGATGCTGCTATCGGGCATAGACAACTAAAAAGCCGGGGTCTTTTCGCGAAAAGACCCCGGCTTTTTTATTTTGGCTGTTGGTCAACAGCATTTTCTGTGCAATCTAGAAGCGCCAACCGAAGGTCAGCCTGAATGCACTTGCACTGAAGTCCCTGCTTGTCACCGGAGGGGGCCAGCTTCCCCCGGCCAGGTTGTAATCAGCCGGGTCATCGCTGTCAAGCAGGTATAAGTGGTAGTCTTCTGAAAAAAAGCTGTACACGTAAGAGAAATCAATAAAATAATCTCGTTCGCGGATGCCCAGTCCGGCAGAGATCATTTGCCGTGTGGCATCGTTCACCTCTGAGCGGTAAGGGTTGGAGAAATATCCGTATCCAGCACGCATGATGATCGGGTCGAGGTTTAACTCGCCCCCAATGCGTATGTTGTGTTGTTCGGTAAAGGAATTGCGAATTTGCCTGTTTTCATCCGAAAACATATAGTCTCCGCTTCGCAGGCGGGCAGCTGTATAATCGACATATTCATAATCGATATTGATGGCACCGGTAGTTCCAAATACGAGTCCGAGGCTGCCGATTGCCTTTAAGGGTGTTTCCAGGTCATAATCAAAACGTCCTTGTGGGGAGGAGGCCTCGTTGCTATCGTAATCGAGGTCCAGGTCTGATGTCATCCGTGCACTGTACCTGTCGGTAAGGTTATAGAAGGTCGGTGAGTGGAAAGCACCGCCGATGCGCACCATGTCGGTCAGCCTGAAGATGGCGCCAAACTTAAAATGGTATCCGCTTCCGGTAGTCCGCAAGTTGTTGCTGTAGGTCATGGAGTTAAACACCTCATTGCTTCCTTCGGTGTCCTCTTCAATGAGGATGCTTTCCTCTTCATAGGACAGGGAAGGGAACCCTACGGTCGCCCCGAGATAGAGCCTGTCGTTATAATTTGCTCCCATCGTGAGGACCAATTCACGGATATATCCTGATATGTTGGTTTCCTGGCGCTGGTTGACACCATGTAACATGTCTACGAAGAAGCCATCGTCATCTTCGCCAAGCAACCAGGTCTCCCAGGCCAGCTCGGTGGAAAACGGGTCGAGGTTGTCGACGCTGCCTTGAGATTCTGCTTTCTGCAGTATGCTGGCCATCTGCGAGCTGTATGGGTTAAAGCCCTCCGCGATCCAGCGGTCATTAAAATTGTTGTGTCTGTTGATGCCGAATCCCAGGTTGATGAACTGCCAGCCTGCGTCATTGTTGTTCAGGCTATTCAAAGGGAATGCAAAGACGACCCCAATATTGTTCAGGTTGAAGTCATACTTGATATCTTCTTCCCATGTGTTGAAATATCCAGTTTCGACGGTGCTGTAGTTGAGCATAGGGGTGATCGTGAATTCAGAGCTTCTGTAAACGCCTATGCCGGCAGGATTGATACCCAGGGTGGAAAAGTCACCACCCAATGCGCCAAAGGATCCTCCCATGGCGTTGAAACGGGCTGTTCCTCCCGGGAACACCTGCGAGTACCTGAGGGCATCCATTTCGTTTTGTGCCAAAACGGGATTTATTGCGAGGAGGATGGCAATGAATGCAATGCAAAGCTTTTTCATAACAGGCATATGATTTGAGTTTGAAAGCTAAAAAAACCTCCCGGCATGAACCGGATTCAGTTATAAGCCGGGAGGTGATGATTATATTGGAGGATTATTTGTCACAGGACAACTTCCTGTCAGTTTCTTCTGCCCGAAGATGAGGAGCTGCTGCTTCTATTGCTGCCGCTGCTTCTGCTGGCACCTGAGCTTCGGCTAGAAGAACTCCTGGAAGATCCTACGCTGGATCGGGAAGAGGAGCTGCTTCTGGACGGTGATGCGCTGGAGCGTGAAGAAGAGCTGCTTCTTGATGGCGATGCGGTGCTTCTCGAAGGCGAGCTGCTTCTTGATGGTGTGGCTCTGCTCCTTGAAGGTGAGCTGCTCCGCGACGGACTGGTTGTTGTCCGGGAAGGGGAGCGGCTAGGCGGCGTATAGCTTGGCCGGCCCCTGTCAGTACGTGATGGCTGTGCAGACGGCTGCCTGGAAGGTGCAGTGCGGCTTGGTGTAGCCTGTTCACGTGAAGGCCTGTCTGTGGACGGCCTTGCTGAAGGTGTTGGCCTGGAGCGCTGCGGAGAGCTTGGCTGCTGATAGCTTGGGGAAGTATACGACCTCGGTCGGGTATACTCGCGGCTTTCTCCTTCGGTTCTTTCCTGCCTTTCAGGACTTGCTTGCTCCGGGCGCGCATACCTTTGGCTGCCTTCCCTCTGGTAGGATTCACGTGTAGCTGCCCTGTAGTCTTCCACGCGGCGTACTGGCTGATAGGCTTCACGTGTTTCTCTTTGACGTTCGTCTGAAGGCCGCTCGCGTTGAACGGTTTCAGTACTGCGCTCTATTTGCTGACGGCCTTCCTCTTGCGTCTGTGCGGCTTCGCGTCGCTCAGCACTTGCCGTTCTTTGGTTGTCTGCAACCCTTGCGTCACGACGGGATTCATCGTCGCTGCGTTCTTCACGGGAGGCGATGCGATGCGTATCAGCAGTGGGATCTTCAGCGACCTGCCTCCGGCCTTCGCTGTCGCGATAAGTTCGCTGCTCGAAAACCTCTGCAAAGCTGCTTTGGGCAGACCGCTCTGTTCTTCCTTCCGTGGTTCTTCCTACAGTGCTTCCCGTGGCACCGCGCGGGCCATAATGATAGGCGGTGGTGCCGTCAAAGCTGTTATAGAAATAATGGGGGTAGTGGCCCCAGTGTCCATAGCCAAAGAAAGGCCTTCCGAAGCCATAGTATCCGGCCATGAAGCCTGAATGATACCCCATCCAGAATGAGGTTCTTGGGTAGAAGGAGTACCACGGACGGACCCAGCTGTAATGGTATCTGTGCGTGTACCAGAATGGGCTGTGCCACCTTGGCCCGAAAAATCCACCATAATGGAATGGTGAGAAATCAAAGCCCATGTAAATGCTGGTGCCGAAATAGAAGGGGTCATAGGTGTAATAATACATGTTGGTAAAGAAAGGGTCAAAGTAGCGGAAGCTTGCATATGGCCTGTGAAAGCGCCTGATGCGGCTTGCATAGCTGAAGTCATAGTAATCGCCGTAATAGTAGTTGTTTACAATGACTTTTTCCCCGTCCTCATCATAATAGTATTTGTACTCCTCTTCTTCATCATAATAATATTCTTCCTCATTGTTGCCAGCGTTGTATGCAACATGTGAGGTGGCCTCGCCTGAGGCGTTTCTCTGGTTCGCGCCTGTAGCGGTTGTCTGCTGGCGGTCTGTAACCGCCGCTTCGTCTACGACCTCAACAGTCCTGCTCCCCTCTGCGGCGGCACGCCTGTCGGCTTCCACCTTTTCACCCTGCGGACTGTAATATACGTCGTCCTGGTAGCTGGTTCCATGCTGGGTTGCTGAGCAACCGGCAAGAGCGATGGCTACCATGATACCTGTGACTTGCATTAGTTTTTTCATGACGTATCCTCCTGGTTGTCTGTTTTGGTATGTACAAAGTTAATAACTATACTGGACTTTTTTGTTAAATTTGCCCGTTCAATCTGTATCATGAAAAACACAAATACTATACCAAAAGCGCTTTATGGCTAAAGAATTTTCCACCAGGGAAGAGAATTACTCTAAATGGTACAACGACATTGTTCAACGGGCTGGGCTTGCTGAAAGCAGCGCTGTGCGTGGCTGTATGGTCATAAAACCCTATGGCTATGCCATTTGGGAAAAAATGCAGGGTGCGCTTGACAAGATGTTCAAGGACACCGGCCACGCCAACGCCTATTTCCCCTTATTCATTCCCAAGTCTTTTTTCAGCCGGGAGGCCGACCATGTAGAGGGTTTTGCCAAGGAATGTGCCGTGGTCACGCATTACCGCCTGAAAAATGATCCAGAGGGGAAAGGCGTGGTTGTCGACGGTGATGCCAAACTGGAAGAGGAGCTGGTGATCCGGCCAACCTCTGAAACCATCATCTGGGACACCTATCGCCAGTGGATCCAATCATACCGCGACCTTCCCATCCTTGTGAACCAGTGGGCCAACGTGGTGCGCTGGGAAATGCGGACGCGTATGTTTTTGCGCACTGCCGAGTTTCTCTGGCAGGAAGGCCACACGGCACATGCCACGGAAAAAGAAGCACTGGAAGAAACCTACCAGATGCTGGATGTGTACGCCGACTTCGCCGAAAACTTTATGGCGATCCCCGTATTGAAAGGGGTCAAATCGGAAAATGAACGTTTTGCCGGAGCGGTGGAGACTTTCTGCATTGAAGCTTTGATGCAGGACGGCAAGGCACTCCAGGCAGGCACCTCACACTTCCTGGGGCAAAACTTTGCCAAAGCCTTTGATGTGAAGTTTGCCAGCAAAGAAGGTACGCTCGAACATGTCTGGGCAACCTCCTGGGGCGTTTCCACACGCCTGGTTGGCGCGCTCATCATGGCCCACTCCGACGATAACGGCCTGGTGCTTCCACCAAAACTTGCTCCCATCCAAAGTGTAATCGTGCCCATCTATAAAAATGATGGGCAATATGACACGGTGGTTGGCAAAGCACGGGAATTATATGATGCCTTGAAGGCCAAAGGAATCCTTGTAAAGCTCGATGACCGGGATACGCACAAGCCCGGGTGGAAATTCAATGAATATGAGTTTAAGGGTGTGCCCGTCCGGCTCGCCATTGGCCCGCGTGATGTGGAAAAAGGCACGGTGGAGCTGGCCCGCAGGGATACCCTTGAAAAGGAAGTGGTCAGCATGGATCAGGTGGTGGAACGCGTGGAAACCCTCCTGGAAGACATTCAGCATAACCTGTATAACCGGGCGCTGAATTTCCGCAATGAAAATACGCGCAAGGCCGATACCTGGGAGGAGTTTAAACAAATCCTGGAAGAGCAGGGTGGCTTCATCGAAGCGCACTGGGACGGGACAGCCGAAACAGAGCAGCGCATCAAGGAGGAGACCAAGGCTACGATCCGCCTGATTCCTTATGATGAAAATAAAGAAGCCGGCAAATGCGTTTATTCAGGAGAACCCTCTGCACGGCGGGTGGTGTTTGCAAGAGCGTATTAAATGAAAAGTGAAAAATTAAAAATGAAGTGGATAGCCAAGGTGCTCCCGTTACTTATGATGGGTGTGTTGTTTGTGGATGGCGCGCAGGCCCGGCAGCAGCAGGATGAGCCGATCTTGCTCCCTGACACCATCATGGCAGATACCGTGATGGTAGACACCTTGCAACTGGACACCATAGAAGATCTGCACCCCCTGATTTGGGACCATGTACAGCAGGGTGAGCAGATCGCCTGGCTGTTGCATGCCTATCGTCATGCGGTGAGCCAGCAGCCTGGCATCCCTGGCTACAGGGTACACATTTACATGGACTCCGGAAACCGTGCCCGGCTGAACACCCAAAATGAAAAGGCAGATTTCCTTAAAAAACACCCGGACGTCAACGCCTATATCGTGTATGAAGAACCCTACTTCAAACTGAGGGCAGGGGACTTTCGGACAAGGGTTGACGCCCGGCGCTTTCTTGAAAAGATCCGAAGAGACTACACTGCAGCCTATATCGTAGTCGACAGGATCAACTTTCCTGAGTTGGATTAACTACGGCCACAATGTGTTGACCAACGTTAACGCTGGCACCTCTCATCAGTTTTTGTCTGATGCGTTCAGGTCGTCAAAGGCCTGCATCAGCCTGTCACGCATCACTTCTTCTCCCTTGCGGAGCCACGCCCTGGGGTCGTAATACTTCTTGTTGGGCTTGTCATCGCCTTCCGGGTTGCCGATCTGCGACTGCAAATAACCCTCATTCTTCTCATAAAAACCTTTCACCCCCTGCCAGAAAGCCCACTGGGTGTCAGTGTCAATGTTCATCTTGATCACGCCATATGAGATGGCTTCCCGAAGGTCTTCCTGTGATGACCCGCTGCCCCCGTGAAAGACAAAGTTCAGCGGGTTGGATCCTGTCTTGAACTTTTCTTCCACATGCTTCTGGGAGTTTTTCAGGATGACAGGTTGAAGCTTTACGTTGCCCGGCTTATATACCCCGTGGACATTCCCGAAGGCGGCTGCGATGGTGAAACGGTCGGATACCTCGGAGAGCGCCTCGTACATGGCGGCCACTTCTTCGGGCTGCGTGTAAAGCTTGGAGCTGTCAATGTCGGTATGGTCCACACCGTCTTCTTCCCCGCCGGTAACACCAAGCTCCACCTCCAGCGACATGCCCATCTTCGACATCCGCTCCAGGTATTTCTTGCTGATGGCAATGTTATCTTCCAGGGTTTCTTCAGACAAGTCGAGCATGTGCGAGCTGAAAAGCGGCTTGCCGGTTTCCTTGTAATGGGCTTCGTTGGCATCCATCAGGCCATCGATCCAGGGCAGGAGCTTTTTGGCCGCATGGTCAGTATGAAGGATGACACGTACGCCATATGCCTTGGCCATCTGGTGAATATGATGCGCCCCGGATACGGCTCCGGCTATGGCCGCACGTTCGTTTTCATTCGAAAGGGATTTGCCGGCAAAGAAACGCGCCCCCCCATTGGAAAACTGTATGATGACCGGGGAGTTCACGTCGCGCGCAGCTTCCAGTACGGCATTGGCTGAATGGCTGCCTATGATGTTCACAGCAGGTAAAGCAAACTGATGCGCCTTGGCTATCCGAAATACTTCCTGTACATCATCGCCCGTCAATACGCCGGGCTCAATGTGCTTCATGAGTTTTGCTGTCATAATGAGATCTCTTTTTTTGATGATGAAACATGCAATTCCGTGATCAAAATTAAGAAATAAAAGCATATTTTTGCTTTTTATGTGTTCCGGTCAGCTGTAAAACGGCTGTTTTGTCCTGACTGTAAATCCTTGTCATGTTGAAAATCGCTGTCAACACCCGACTCCTGTTGCCCGGCAAACTCGAAGGAATCGGTTGGTTTTCCTTTCAGAGCCTTAAACGTGTCGTCCACACGCATCCCGAACATCAATTTTATTTTCTGTTCGACAGGCCCTGGGATGAATCTTTCGTGTTTGCCAACAACGTGCACCCTGTCAGACTATATCCGCAAGCAAGGCACCCGGTACTATATTACCTCTTTTTCGAAATGGCTGTTGCCCGGTACCTCCAAAAGATGAAGGCAGACCTCTTCTTTTCACCTGATGGCTTTCTGACAAGCAGGTTTTCGGGCCCGCAACTGCCCGTTTTCCATGACCTGAACTTTATGCACAACCCGGAGTTTATTCCCGGGCTGTCGCAAAAATATTACACCCGCTTTTTTCCGAAATTTGCCCGGATAGCCACACGGATAGCCACAGTTTCGGAATACTCCCGGCAGGATATCGCACAAACCTTTGGCTACCCGAAAGGCCGCATCGATGTGGTTTATAATGGGGCACACGAAATTTTTGCACCGGCAGATGTGTCGGCTCAAAGGGCCACGCGTGAGCGCTTTACCGGCGGATGCCCCTATTTTGTATATGTTGGTTCCCTGCACAAACGCAAAAACATTGACCACATGCTCCTGGCTTTCGATCAGTTCCGCTCGCGTGCCAGCGAAGCGTATAAGCTCGTGATCGTTGGTGCGCCGATGTTCGGTTCGGGCGAAACGAAGAAAGTGCTCAGCGGGATGCAATACGCAGATGATGTGATCATGGCTGGCCGGTTATACGATGATGACCTGCGCCACATCGTGGCTTCCGCAAGGGCGCTGTTGCTGGTATCCTATTTTGAAGGTTTTGGCATTCCCATCATCGAAGCGATGCAATGCGATGTGCCGGTGATTACATCGAACGTGACTGCCATGCCCGAGGTGGCCGGTGAGGCCGCCTTGCTGACTGACCCCGGTTCAGTGGAGCAGATCGCGAACGCCATGCAGGCATTGTCCCGGGACGATAAGCTACGGCAAGACCTGATCGAAAAAGGCCGCAGGCAACGAGCACGCTTCTCCTGGGACCAGACGGCTGAACGCCTTTGGCAAAGCATGGAGAAATGCCTGAAGGGCTAAATCTTTCCAAAATAGATTGTATTTTTGCAAACCCGGCAAGTGCAAATGCCACGACAGGGTATTTGGTACACGTAGGATAGGGTGAGGGTGCCGGGAGCATGAAGTAAGAATAAGTCATTGGATCAGCGGTCAATCATAAGGGGTGTCAAATGCATGCAAAACCATGCGCCCCCGGGCTTTTTGACCTTTTGACCTTTCGACTTTTTGACATTTATATAATACGATAACCGATGAAGAAACTGGACAGAAAAAGGGTGTTTGACCTGCTGAAAAAGGATAACCAGGCCCTGATCGGCCAGGAAATCAACGTCAAGGGGTGGGTCCGCACGCGACGCGGGAACAAGAATGTGGCTTTCATTGCGCTGAATGACGGTTCCATCATCCATAACCTGCAGGTTGTGGTGGACGTGAAGGCATTTGGTAATGATGAGCTGCTTCGGCAAATTACCACGGGCTCCTGCATTTCGGTCAACGGAAAGCTGGTGGAGTCGCAGGGTAAGGGACAAAGTGTAGAAGTACAGGCAACAGAGATCACCTTATACGGCTCAGCCGATCCGGAAAAATATCCTTTACAGAAAAAAGGCCACAGCCTGGAGTTCTTGCGCGAAATAGCCCACTTGCGGCCAAGAACCAATACTTTTGGCGCGATCTTTCGCATCCGCCATGCGCTTTCTTTCGCAATACACAAATTTTTCAACGACGAGGGCTTCTATTATCTTCATACGCCCATCATCACCGGATCAGATGCAGAAGGGGCAGGCGAGATGTTCAGGGTGACGACGTTGGACCTCAAAAACCCACCGCTGGATGATAAAGGGGAGGTGGATTACAGCCAGGACTTCTTCGGAAAGGAAACGAACCTTACCGTGAGCGGCCAGCTGGAGGGAGAACTGGGCGCCCTTGCTTTGAGCAACATCTATACCTTTGGCCCCACATTCCGGGCTGAAAACTCCAATACCTCCAGGCATCTCTCTGAATTCTGGATGATTGAGCCGGAGATGGCCTTCTACGACATCCACGACAACATGGACCTGGCCGAAAGCTTCCTGAAGTACCTGGTGGCCTACCTGCTTGCGCATTGTGAAGACGACCTGGCTTTCCTGCAGAAGATGTACGACGACAAACTTTTTGAACGGCTGCGCATGGTGCAGGAGCATACCTTTGAGCGGCTGACCTATACAGAAGCCATTGCTGTGCTGGAAAAGTCTGGAAAAAAATTTGAATACCCCGTAAAGTGGGGCGTGGACCTGCAGTCTGAGCACGAGCGCTACCTGGTGGAAGAGGCTTATGGCAAGCCAGTGATCCTCACCGACTACCCCCGCGACATCAAGGCTTTTTATATGAAGCTGAATGACGACGGAAAGACGGTCAGGGCGATGGACGTGCTCTTTCCGGGCATTGGCGAAATCGTGGGCGGTTCGCAGCGTGAAGAAGATTACGACAAGCTGCATGGACGAATCCACGAGATGGGCATTGAAACGAGCGATGTGTGGTGGTACCTGGAAACACGCAAGTTCGGTACCGCACCACATAGCGGATTTGGACTTGGTTTCGAACGGCTGATGCTGTTTGTCACCGGCATGGGCAACATCCGGGATGTGATCCCATTCCCGCGGGCGCCGCAAAATGCTGAATTCTGATCTCAAAGTTTTTTCTTATTTTTGAGATACCGGTGCCTGCACATCATGGCGCCCGATGACAGATACATTGTACATGCGTTAAACACCTGGTTTTATGTTAAAACAAAGGCTGCAACAGAAGTTAATGCAGAAGCTGTCTCCGCAACAGATCCAGCTGATGAAGCTGTTGCAGGTGCCTGCACTGTTGCTGGACCAGCGTATCAAACAGGAAATTGAAGAAAACCCTGCGCTGGAAGAGGGTGAAGACCTGTATGAAGAGGCAGAGTACCAGGATAACAACGACGATGACTACGACAGCGCCATGGAAACGGGTAAGGAAGCCGGTGAAGAAGAGGCTGCCCAGCAAGCTGAAGACGAATTCGACTTCGATGACTATATCGACGATGAGGAGATTCCTGATTATAAACTGCATGCCAACAATACCTCTGCAGATGATGAGAACAGGGAAATGCCCTTCGTGGCCGGTCCGAGTCCGCAGGAGGCCTTGCATGCGCAGCTGGGCCTGCGAGACCTCAACGAACGCGAATACCTTATCGCCTCCCATATCATCGGCAACATCGATGATTCTGGCTACCTGCAACGCGACATCCATTCATTGATCGACGACCTGGCGTTTAATCAGAACATCCAGACCGATTTTTCCGAAGTGCTTGACCTGTTGCGCCTGATCCAGGAGTTTGACCCTCCGGGTGTGGGAGCCAGAGACCTCCAGGAATGCCTTTTGTTGCAGGTCCGTCGTAAGGCCCCAAAGACAAAGGCCATTGAACACGCCACCCTGATCCTGGGCAAAAACTTCAATGACTTCACCAGGAAGCATTATGACAAGATCAAAAAGAAACACAGTCTCACCGATGAGGACCTGAAAGCGGCCATTGATGAGATCCTCAAGCTGAATCCCAAGCCGGGCAGTGCCCTGATGGAGGGCAGGGGCGCGCAATATGTGGTTCCAGACTTCATCCTGTCTCATAACGACGGGGAGTTGGAGCTTGCGCTCAACAGCCATAACACACCGGACCTGCGCATTAACCGCACTTATTCAGAGATGTTCCGTGCCATGGCGGAGTCCAAAGGCAAGGCTGACAAGCGCCAGAAAGATGCCCTTTCCTTTGTCAAGCAAAAGCTGGACAGCGCCAAATGGTTCATCGATGCCATCAAACAGCGTCAGAACACCTTGATGGTCACGATGCAAGCCATCCTGGAGTTTCAGCGGGAGTATTTCCTTACCGGGGATGAGACCAAGCTGAAGCCGATGATCCTCAAAGACATCGCCGATATGGTACAACTCGACATATCGACCATTTCACGGGTGGCCAACAGCAAATATGTGCAAACCCCCTTTGGCACCTTCCTGCTCAAGGAGTTTTTCTCCGAATCCTTGCAGACCGACAAAGGTGAAGAGGTGTCTACCCGTGAAGTAAAAAAGATTTTACAGGATTGTATTGATGCGGAGGATAAAAAGAAACCCCTCACCGACGATCAGCTGGCTGCCATCCTCAAAGACAAGGGATACAACATTGCCCGGCGCACGGTGGCCAAGTATCGTGAACAGCTTGATATTCCCGTAGCACGTTTAAGAAAAGAATTGGTATAAATGGAGCGTTTGCTTGATGGCGTTGCACGGGTGTTCAGTACGTTGTTTCACCCCCTGATCCTTCCCACCATCGGGCTGTTCATCCTGTTCCGGCTCAACACTTACATCAGCCTCACCCTGCCCTTGGAAGTGCGGCGGTACGTGCTGCTGATGGTATTCGTAAACACAGCCATCCTGCCGGTCTTGTCGGTGCTTGTCCTGAAGCGCACCGGCCATATCCGGGACTACCTCCTCCGTGAGCGTGCCGAACGGCTTTTACCCCTAATGGTCGCGGCGGTCACCTTCTTCATGACCTACTACCTGTTGCGGCAGTTGCAACTGCCCAGCCTGATCGACTTTTTCATGATGGGAGCCACGCTGCTGGTGCTTCTGAGCCTGTTGATCTCCATTCGCTGGAAAATCAGCATCCATATGGTTTCACTGGGCGGGCTCACCGGTTTCATGATCGTGACGGCCCTGTTGCTGCAGCCCGACATGCATCTGCTGATCATGGCCGCATTCCTCGTATCCGGATTGACAGCCGCCTCACGGTTACATGTGAAAGCCCATAAGCCTGCAGAGGTCTATGCCGGATACCTTCTCGGAGTGCTGGTGATGATCCTGCTGTACCTCTTCCTGAGGGTTTAATTAACCCAATCACTTCATAAAAACTAACCACACGATGCATTTACCCGTACTTGCGCTAAGTCCCGCGCAACATTGAACACAGTGTCATTGGCGCTTAAAAGAGAATAAGCGTAAGGCCCAGGGAAATCGGTCGCATCTCTTCTGCGCTGTTGTCTTCAAAAAGGTCGGTGAGGGGATAGGAGAAATGTACGTTGAAGCGGCCATAGCCGATCATGGCCGCAATGCCGATACGAAAATCGTTGATGTTTTTCAGCTTATGCTCCTTAATCTTCGTGGTGCGCGGCACCGCATCCATGTCATGCGGTGCATACGGGCTGAACTGAATCCCTCCTGGTTCTGCAAAATACGCCTTGCCTTCATATTTGGTGTGGGCATTTATAAGGTAGCCGGCCCTGACGCCTGCATACAAGCGGAATGTCCTTTCCAGGTCGCGGGAGCGAAAGCGGAATTGCACAGGCACATCAATATAGTTCAGGCTGATTTTGTTTTTGTCATAATCCAGCTGGATGGGATAAAAATCGTGTGCGTCTTCCTGCGGGTTATAGAGGTATCGGTGATCGCTGTAGAGGTTATGGCTGGTAAAGCCTAGTCCGGCGGCCACACTGAAATTGCTCCGGCCAAGGGGCATGTCCTGCATGGCCTCAATGCTGACGCCGCGCTGGATGGTATTCAGGTCCATCCCGTCCGGGGTGTCCTGCCATACATCCGTAAACAAAGTCACCATAAAGCGGTCGGTGGGATGCATGCGGGGTGGTTCAAAGGCTTTTACAGTAACGGAAGCCAGTATCAGAATGATCGCGATGGGGAGCAGGGTTCTTTGCATAAGTCTGTATTTTATGTATGTCTATATGCCAAAAAGACGAAAGGGCTACGCTTTATTATGCGTGCTTTTAATTCAGGTCAGATGCGAGGCGTAAGGAAGCAGATGGCCTGAATAATGCAGGCTAAGTGCCTGGCTTGGTAAAGGTATACATTTCTTGGCAATGTTTTGTTCACCGGTTAGTTTGTTAACGTGTATGCCCGGCAAATATTTGGCGTGTATCATCTCTGTCAGCAAAAACCCACTGGCTGCCCTATATGCTGGTGTCGTGTCCATGCCAGGGTGTCGCTTGAGTCGCAGCGTTCTTTTCTAAGCGCAAAAAAGAGAACCGCGCATCGCATGAGCCATGTATGGGTTTTATTTTGCAGAGATGAGGAAATAGATCAAGACTTGGGCCCGGCTAAAGTAGCGTTGAGATGACACTAGAAGTCCATGTACTTTTCAAACGAGGCCCAGTAAGGCATCGACACCTTCATCTTTCTCCCGGTTTTCAATACCTTTTCAAACTGACTCTTCTTTTCAGCTTCGCCATATTTCATGTGCGTATCCATCGCTGCCTGCATTTCGTCACCCATGCCGGCAGCGATCATCCGTGTGAGCAGAAACCGGGGCAGGAAAAACCGGTTGAATGGGAACAGGTCAGCCTTGCCGGCACCTCTTTTCCGGCAAACCTTCTGGCCTTCCTTTAGTGCCAGGATGTATTGCTTCAACAAGGTTTTGTTTTCTGCCAGTAACCTGGCGCCACCAGCCTTGCTCAGCAAGCCGGGTGTGATGGCCGACACAAGGTAACGCCCGCACAGGTAGTCGCGTATCCTGTGGTGGATTTTAGGCTGCATGCCGGCCTTTTTCAATAGCTCAGCAAATTGGGTCGTCCGCTCGCTCGCCTTGCCATCAGGCTCTCCAATAAGGGTATATCCCTTCCCGAAAAGATAGGTGCTGATGCCGTTATCAAGGTGTCCGCCCATCACCATTTCCGGGTAACCCAGGAAGTACCTGCCTTTGGGAAGCAGTTTGTTTGCCAGCTGCAGCTCATCCCAGATGTTCCCGAGAAACAGAATGTCTGCCGTGCCTGAATGCTTGGCTACAAAGGGAATCGTATCGTTCCACTGGTTGCTGCGTACGCTGACAACAATAAGGTCAAATGTCTGTTTGGAATGCAGGTTGTCAATCACCTTGGGCCGGAACACGGTGTTGCCGTGATCCGATTGTCTGCTCCGCATGTCGCTGTAGGTGATGGCCTGGCCAGAATTTGCATAGCGCACCATGCGAAGCTTCCGCACGAAGAGCGTTACGTCAAAGCCGGCTTCTGCCAGCTGCCAGGCGTAGGTGGTACCAATCACACCTGCACCGAAGATCAAAATTTTCATGTGTTTATAATTTTTATATTTCGGGCACATGAACCGAGCACTTGCGAGCTCGGCGAAGCCAAACGCGCCATGACATAATCATTCTCGTGTGTGTCAATAGATTGGCATGGCTCGTTTCATGTGATTATACTTTTTTCGTGTTTTTGATTATCTGATGTTTGTGTTTTTTGCGGGGCTGCTATTGGTTTTTAGCTTTGGGCTTTCTTGCCAATAGCCAATAGCTAATAGCCAATAGCCAATAGCCAACAGCCAATAGCCTACTTAGTCTGAAAGCCCCCGTGACAATAACCATCCCCTGGTATAACAAAAATCCTGACCAGGGTCTTCATTATACAAAAAAATCTCTTCAAAAATAAGAACAGTTCCGCATATTTTGCATTATTTTTACAGATTATCCTGGTCTGGGGGAGCTTTTTTGATCCAATGTCTTATCATACAGGGAAAACATACCTCGACACCCCGATTGAATACCTGAAAGGGGTTGGTCCCAAGCGTGCTGAGCTGCTGCGGGCAGAGGCAGACATCCATACATTTGGCGACCTGATCACCTATTATCCTTTCAGATACATCGATCGCAGCCGGTTTCACAAAATCCAGGAGGTTACTGCTGACATGCCCTACGTGCAGATCCGGGGAAAGATATCCCACATCCAGCTGCATGGGCGTCATCGAACCACCCGGATGACTGCCAGGCTGAGTGACAAAACCGGCAGGATGGAGCTTGTTTGGTTCAGGGGGATTCAATGGCTGAAAGACCAGTTTAAGCCGGGTGTTGAATACATCGTGTTTGGAAAGCCAAGCCCTTTTGGCGACGGTTTTTCCATCGCACATCCTGAAGTGGAGCCAGTTACCCCCGGTGCCATCAACCAGGGGTCCCAGATGCAGCCGGTATATCCCTCTACAGAAAAACTCAAATCCAGGGGGCTCGATAGCCGGGGAATCGGGAAGTTGCTCAAAACCCTGATCCCCACAGCCAAAAAACATATCAGCGAGTCTCTGCCTGAGCGTGTGATCAAATCCCTGAGCCTGCTGCCCAAGTCGGAAGCTCTGGTGCATGTACATTTTCCGGAAGACGTCCTCAAGCTAAAAAAAGCCCGGGCAAGGCTTAAGTTTGAGGAGCTCTTTTATATTCAGCTCAACCTTTTGCGACAAAAACTTTTGCGCAACGAGCGAGCGACCGGGTATGTATTCCCAGACATTGGTGACCATTTCAATGGCTTTTATCACCAACGCCTCACGTTCTCACTTACTGGTGCACAGAAGCGGGTGCTGAAAGAAATCAGGGGAGACACCCTTTCAGGAAGGCAGATGAACCGCTTGCTGCAGGGCGACGTAGGCAGTGGCAAGACCGTGGTGGCCGTGATGAGCATGCTGATGGCGCTGGACAATGGTTTCCAGGCTTCCCTGATGGCACCCACGGAGATTTTGGCCTTTCAGCATTACGAGTCGGTGCGTGCGATGCTCGACAGCCTGGGAATCCGGGTCGGACTGTTGACCGGCTCCACGAAGGCCGCGGAAAGAAAAACCATTTTGCGGGAGCTGGAAGCGGGTGAACTGCACATCCTGATCGGCACGCACGCCTTGATAGAGGATGTGGTGCGCTTTAAGAAACTTGGCATGGTCGTAATCGACGAGCAGCATCGTTTTGGCGTGGCCCAGCGTGCCAGGCTCTGGAAAAAGAGTGCGGCGCTGCCGCACGTACTGGTGATGACCGCCACGCCGATACCGCGCACCCTGGCAATGACCCTGTATGGCGACCTCGATGTATCGGTGATCGATGAATTGCCCCCGGGACGCAAGCCCATTAAAACCGTGCATCAATACGACCGCAACCGGTTGAAGGTTTTTGGTTTCATGCGTGAGCAGATCAGAAAAGGCCGGCAGATATACATTGTGTATCCCTTGATCAAGGAATCAGAGAAACTCGACCTCAAGGACCTCCAGGATGGTTATGATAGCATCGTGCGGGAATTCCCGCCTCCGGAATATGCCGTGAGCATTGTCCATGGAAAAATGAAGCCTGCCGACAAGGATTACGAGATGCAGCGTTTCGTGGACGGACAGACCCACATCATGGTGGCGACCACCGTGATCGAGGTGGGCATTGATGTGCCGAATGCTTCCGTGATGGTGATTGAAAGCGCTGAGCGGTTTGGGTTGTCGCAGCTTCACCAGTTGCGCGGCAGGGTGGGCCGGGGCGCTGACCAATCCTATTGCATTTTGATGTCGAAGGATGAACTCAGTGCGGATGCCCGCAAACGATTGTCGGTGATGGTTTCGAGCAATGACGGTTTTGCAATTGCTGAGACCGATTTGCAGCTTCGCGGCCCTGGCGACCTGCAGGGCACCCAGCAGAGCGGCATCCTCGACCTGAAGATCGCTGACCTTACCGAAGATGAGCCCATCCTCAAATATGCCCGGGACCAGGCCAGGCAACTCTTAAAGATGGATCCTGAGCTGACAGACAGGGCCCACGCCGTCGTACGCCGCCGCCTGCAGGAACTTTATCCCGATAAACTTTTCTGGGGCCGTATCAGCTAGCAAACATCCTGCAACATGATCGCTTGCCTGGCAAATATGCCGATGTGGGACCTGCCACATTGTTTGCTTTTTGTCTGCCTTGGTTTTTAATGATGCGTGTTGTTGTCCTGGGCAAACCGGTCTTTTCCATATCCTGGGTGCTGCATTGGGATGCAAATGAGATGCTTTCTCTGCAGGTCATTTCAGCGCATCCAAGGACCGACCATGCATCCATGGTGCAATCAAGAAGGGCAGTGCCAAAAATGAGAAGCCGCTCCTGGAAAATCCAGGAACGGCTGTCTCGGGTTGGGGTTGGGGGTAATCTATGTCAGGGTTGTTTAGTTCAGCCTGAATCGGATGGGCATGTTAAACTGTACCCTCACCGGCTGGCCTCTCTGGCGGCCTGGCTCCCAACGGGGCATCATATTAACTACCCTGACGGCTTCTTCGTCGCATCCACCACCGATCCCGCGCAGTACGCGGACATCGGTTACGCTGCCGTCGGTTTCCACCACAAAGGTGACAAACACGGTGCCCTGGATGCCGGCTTCGCGTGCCATGGTGGGGTAACGGAGGTTGTCTTCGAGAAACCTTTGCCTGGCCTCCTCACCACCGGGAAACTCCGGCTGGTCTTCTACCACGGTGAAGATCACGTCCTCATCCACTTCCTCTTCTTCTTCAATCTGGATGGGGGTAAACTCCTGTACCTCAGTAAATACATCAGCGTCCACATCAATGGTGAACTCCTCTTCCAGCTCGACATCATCATCTACGATGATAAGCTCCTGTGAGGGCTCAGGTGGAGGTGGGGGCGGGGGTTGCTCCTGGCGCGTGATCGGAATGTCTTCCTCTTCGATGAAGTCAATCTCAAGCGTGCCGAGGTCAACCCGGGTGCGCTCGTATTGCCTCCACTCGAAGGCAACAAGCGTAGCTGCAAGCGCAAACGCAATCCCGATCTGCAAAAAGATGCGCTTTTTGTTCTCGAGGTCTGCTTTCGGTGTTTTTTTTGGTTCCATAATGTCTTATAACTGGTTGGTTCTGTAGCTGTTTTACTTCGTAACCAAAACGTGGCCAAATGAGTTTGCTAATATACAAAGTATTTTAGAAAGTGCAAGCCACGATTTTTAATTTCTGCCTTTAATTTTTTTTGAAGCCTGGCTGAATTCCCATGGCCATCAAAACAACCCCAAAAATCGTTCCAAAAGCATTTGCGACGATGTCAGGAATGTTCCCATGTCTGTCAGCGAGGCAGCAATGCTGGTAATATTCAGTCAGGATGCCATAAGCCAGGCCTATGAGCAGGGCCATCAGGATGTGCATGGTTCCTGCCTGCCTGTTTCCAGCCTGTTTACCCAATCCCAGGATGAGTAAAACGCCAAATATGGCAAACAGGAGAAAGTGGACTGCTTTGTCTGCATGCGGCAACCCCAGCAAGGGAGTTTCCGGGATTTGATCTGATGGCATGCTGATGACCATAAAGATCACCACTGCCCAGAAAAAAGCCGGCAGCAACCACCAGTAACTCGCATGTTTGTTGGGAACGGTCAAGTCCGTATCAGGCGTCAATGTGTTCCTTGTACTCCCCAGCACTCAACAGGCCATCGGCTTCAGATGCATCAGCAACTTTGATCTTTACGATCCAGCCCTTGTCATAAGGATCCTTGTTGATGATGTCGGGTGTGTCTTCCAGCGCTTCGTTAAACTCGGCAACCTCACCGCCTACAGGCATAAAAAGATCGGAAACCGTTTTTACGGCTTCAATGGAGCCAAAGGTCTCTTCTTGGTCCAGCTCTTCGCCAACGGTGTCCACTTCTACAAAGACAATGTCGCCCAGCTCGCTTTGCGCGAAATCGGTGATGCCAACCGTAGCCGTGTCGCCTTCAATTTTCACCCATTCGTGGTCCTTGGTGTACTTCAGGTTCTCAGGAATATTCATTTTCAAGGGGTTTAAGATGGTTTTGTGTGTTGTTTCTTTTACAGGCCAAAAATACAATCATTTTTTTTACCCGCAAAAAATTAAAACAACCCCAGCTCCAGCATGGCCGCCTCCGACATCCTGTCCTTGGTCCATTGGGGCTCGAAAACCAGCCTGACCTTTGCGTCTATTACCCCGTCGACTGCCTTGACGGCATTTGCCACTTCTGCCGGCATCTTATCTGCCACCGGGCAGTTTGGATTTGTAAGCGTCATGGTGATGTGCACTACCCCGTCATCTTCTACCTGGATGTCGTAAATTAAGCCCAGGTCATACACGTTCACCGGAATTTCCGGGTCGTGCACGGTTTTGAGTGCGCCTTCCACAGCTTCTTTGGATACTTTGCTCATATATTTTAATTTTTGCTTTTTTGAAACGCCAGTGCATATAGCTTCATTTGCTTGATCATGTTGAGCAAGCCGTTGGAACGCGTTTGCGAAAGGTGCTCCTTCAGGCCGATCTCATCGATAAAGGTCATCTCCGCATCGACGATGTCGGCCGGGGGCTGGCCGGAGAGTACGCGGATCAGCAGGGCCACGATCCCCTTGGTGATCAGCGCATCGCTGTCGGCGGTGTAGTATACCCGGCCATCCTCATAGCGCGCGTGCAGCCAAACCTGCGCCTGGCAACCCGAGATCAGGTACTTCTCCTCTTTGTATTGATCGTCGATTTTGGGTACCGACTTGCCCAGCTCGATGAGGTAATTGTACTTGTCCATCCAGTCGTCGAAGAGCGCGAACTCTTCAATCACTTCCTGTTCCTTTTCCTTGATTGTTGACATGGGACGCTTGTGTTTTTATTTGGGAGTTGGTCGAATTAACGCATGAGCGCTTTTTTCTCCTCTTCGCTGAGGTTGATGTCGGCCTTGGTCTTGAAAGGCGTTGGTCGCGACAGGATGAGGAAGATCAGGATGATGGCCAGCACCACCATCAGGTTGGTGTCGGCGGTGAGCACGAAAAAAAGACACGTAAACAGTCCGGCGAGTCCGATGAACAGGAGCCGCTTATTAATGAACTCGTGGTATTGGTGGAGTTTGTCCTCCAGCAAGGCATCTTCGGGGATTTTTTTGATGCCTGCCTGGGGCCAGGCGTAAGCAAAGACCAGGAAGATGGCCGTGATGGCGATGCTGACGGCCTGCAGGTAGCTGAACAGCACGGCATCGTAGCCCAGGATGGCTCCCAGGTTGCTGACATAAATGGAGGATATCAGCAGCAGGATGATGAGCGCAAAAAACACCGTGCTGTACATCCGGTTCATTTTCTTAAAAATGCTGAGCGCCTCTTCAGACATGCTTTCCTTGATTTTCGTTTGCTTTCTGCCTTGCTTGTGTCCGTTCGTGAGTCCCGCGACTGGTCTGCTCCGGGGATCTCCCTGGTCGTGTATGATACAGGCAAAGGCCGTCAGCGGGCGGGCCGTCAGCCATTGCTTGTGGCCGGACTATCCGAACATCTCCCTGACTTTTTGCAGGCCTTCGATCATCTTATCGATCTCTTCCTGTGTGTTGTAAGCTGCAAATGAGGCCCTCACCGTGCCGGGGATCCCGTAAAAATCCATCAGTGGCTGGGCACAATGATGTCCTGTGCGCACGGCCACACCGAGCTTGTCCAGGATGGTGCCGGTATCATAAGGATGGATGTCTTCAAAAAGAAAGGACACCACACTGGTTTTTTGTTTGGCCGTGCCAATGAAACGTACCTTTTCGAGTTTGCGGAGTTGCTCCACGGTGTAGTCGTGCAACTGTTGTTCGTGGGCCGCAATATTGTCCAGCCCGGCATCCAGGATAAAGCTTACGGCGGCATCCAGGCCCAGCACATCCGCTACATTTGGAGTGCCTGCTTCAAACTTAAAGGGCAATTCATTGTAAGTGGTCTTCTCAAAGGTGACCTCTTTGATCATCTCGCCACCACCCTGGTATGGTGGGAGTTGATTCAGCCATTCCTCCTTGCCGTATAAGACCCCTACGCCCATCGGGCCATACATTTTGTGTCCGGAGAAACAGTAAAAGTCGCAATCGATTTGCTGGACGTCAATGTGCAGGTGCGGTGCGGCCTGGGCGCCATCGATCAGTACCGGGATGTTTTTTTCGTGCGCCTTTTTCACCAATTCTTCCACCGGGTTGATGGTACCCAGCGCGTTGCTGACGTGGGTTACAGCGACCAGCCGGGTCTTATCGCTGAGTATCCCGTCATAGGCCTCCATATCCAGCTCGCCTTTGTCGTTGATGGGGATGACCCTGAGCTTTGCACCGTGCTCCTGGCAGGCGATCTGCCAGGGTACGATGTTGGAATGGTGCTCCATGGTGGAGATCAGGATCTCGTCGCCTTCGTTCACGAACTTTTTGGAAAAGCTGTTGGCTACCAGGTTGATGGCTTCGGTGGTCCCCCGGGTAAAGATGATCTCGTGCGATTCGCCCGCGTTGATGAAGCGCCGCAGGTTGTTTCGGGCAGCCTCATAGGCTTCCGTGGCGATGTGGCTCAAATAATGTGCGCCGCGGTGGATGTTGCTGTTTTCGTTTTCGTAATAATAGCGCAGCCGCTCAAGCACCACCAGGGGTTTTTGTGTAGTTGCTGCATTGTCGAAATAGATCAGCGGCCGTTTGTTGATCTCGGTTTCCAGTATCGGAAAGTTCTTTCTTATGGCATCTGCATTGATGGGCATAGGCGTAGCTGGTGTATTTTAAAGTTTACTCAGGTCGATGTTGAAGGCCGTGGGCTCCTTGCTGTTGCAATGCAGCACGCACTGGTCGCAGATGGACAGTTCGCCCTTCAGTCTTTTCTCTACCAGGTGACTGATCCGGTCGCGCAACGCATCGATGGAAATCTTCTGGACCACTTCACCGGCAAAGGCCACCATCATCATTTGCCGGGCAGTCCTTTCGCACAGGCCGCGTGATCGCAGGTAGAACATGGCTTCGGGGTCGAGTTGCCCCACGGTGGCTCCGTGCGAACACTTCACGTCGTCGGCATAGATCTCCAGGTGCGGCTGTGTATTGGCCTTGGCCTCGTCGGTAAGCAGGATGTTCTTGTTGTTCTGATGGGCTTCCGTTTGCTGTGCGTGTCTTCTGACCAGCACCTTGCCCGAAAATACCGCCTTGGCTTCATCATCCAGGATCCCCTTAAAGAGCTGGTCGCTGCGGCTGCCGGACGCCACGTGGTCGATGTTGACCTGGTTGTCGACGTGCTGGTTGCTGTCGACCAGATAGAGGCCGTAATGTTCGGCATGCGCGCCACTCTCCAGGATGCTGTGGTCCACGATGTTTTTGGTGAACCCGCCATTCAGCGTGATGATGTTGGAGCTGACGTGGCTCGATGCCTTCTGACTGAAAAAGCTGTTGGTGACCAGGGCTGAATTGCGGCCCTTGTTCTGGATCTTATAATGGTCGATCCGGGCCTCCTTGTCAGCAAATACTTCGGTGACCGTATTGGTAAAGCTGACATTGTGTGTAAGCGAGTGGTCGCAATGCACAATGGTGAGTCCGGCGCCCTTTCCTGCGATGATCAGGTGCCTGGGCTGCAGGAATACCGGTTGTTCCGCATTGACGATGTTGATCAGCTGAATGGGTTTTTCCACCTGCACGCCGTCTGGCACGTGGATGAAGAGTCCATCCTGCAGGAAAGCCGTGTTCAGGGCGGTCATCTCGTAATGATCCGGGTTGGCGGCCTTGCCGATGTATTCATCCACCAGCTCCGGGTAAACCTCCATCGCTTTTGCCAGGCTGCCGATGATGGTGCCATTGCTGAGGCGGGTAAGCGGAGCATGTTTGTACACGTACCATCCATTCAGCAGCGTCAGGCTGTAAGTGTCCAGGTCATATACATCACAGGTGAAGATCTTGTCGATGTCCATGTTTCGGCTCTTGTTGCTGAAATCGAACGAAAAGTCGGTCTTCAGCAGGGGGGTCAGGTCGGTAAACCGCCAGCTTTCCTTTTTGATGGAAGGAAAGCCGTTTTGGCGGAACCTGGAGAGCGCATGCTCCCTGATCCGGTTCACCAGCGGCGTGGCCTGGCCTTGTATGGCATCCTGTTCCTTGTGATAAAGATCCAGCAGTTTTTCTTTCATTTTTTAAAGATTGTCAAAATGTCAACACTTCCGCTCCTGGCTTTTGCCACGATTGTCTCCGCAGCCCAGGTGCTGCGGCTACGGGTCGTTCAATTCCCTTCAAATTATCCTGCAGCAAATCACATGCTTTTTTTTTGCGCTCCACATCCCGTTCAGGCAGGGTTTTCCGCGCCCGCGTCTTTCCTGATCCAATCATATCCTTTCTCTTCCAGCTCCAGGGCGAGCTCCTTGCCGCCGCTCCTGATGATCCTGCCGTCGAACAGCACGTGCACGAAATCGGGCACGATGTAGTCAAGCAGCCTCTGGTAGTGAGTGATCACCACGGTGGCATTGTCTTTCCGGCGCAGCTTGTTCACGCCCTTGGCCACCACCTTGAGGGCGTCAATGTCCAGGCCGGAGTCGGTCTCATCGAGGATGGCCAGCCGGGGCTCCAGCAGCGCCATCTGAAAAATTTCGTTCTTTTTCTTTTCGCCACCGGAGAAGCCTTCATTCACCGACCTGTTGGTCAGTTTGGAATGGATCTCCACCATCTTCTTTTTCTCCTCCATGAGCTTCAGAAATTCGGCACCAGAAAGGGGGTCCAGCCCCAGGTGTTTGCGCTTCTCGTTGATGGCCGTACGCATGAAGTTGGCGATGCTTACGCCGGGGATCTCCACGGGATACTGGAACCCCAGGAAAATGCCCTCCCTGGCCCGCGCTTCCGCAGGCAACTCCAGGAGATCATGTCCGTCATATTCAACGGTGCCCCGGTCGATATCAAAATTTTCCCTTCCGGCAATCACCGAAGCCAGGGTGCTTTTACCCGAGCCATTCGGTCCCATGATGGCGTGTACCTCGCCTTCCTTCACCTCCAGGTTTAACCCCCGGATGATCTCCTTGCCGTGTATGGAAACAGCTAAATCTTTAATGCTAAGCATGGTAAAAAATGTCTAAATGTCTAAACGTCAAAATGTCAAAAAGTCGAAATGTCCAAAAGTCACATAAAACCTCAGGCAACCTCAAACTTCAAATCCCGAATCGCTTCGCTTTCCGAATCACTGCGTTCTCGGGACTTTCAGCTCGGGACTTCGCTGCCGCTCAGCCTCAAACCCATCTTCCCCCTCAACCTCAACCCCATTTTCCCCCTCAACCTTAACCTTCATCTTAACCTTATCCTACGCTTCCTTCAAGGCTGACGGACAGCAATTTTTGTGCTTCCACGGCAAACTCCATCGGCAGCTTGGAGAGCACCTCCTTGGCGTATCCATTTACGATGAGCCCGATGGCGCCTTCCATGTCGATGCCCCGTTGCATGCAGTAAAACAACTGGTCTTCAGAAATTTTGCTGGTGGTGGCCTCGTGTTCAACTACGGAGGAACGGTTCCCCACATCCAGGTAGGGAAAGGTGTGTGCACCGCTTTGGTCTCCGAGCAGCAGGGAGTCGCACTGGGAAAAGTTGCGGGCGTTTTCTGCATTTTTGCTCGTCTTGACCAGTCCGCGGTAGCTGTTGTTGCTTCGCCCTGCCGAGATCCCCTTGCTGATGATCGTGCTTTTGGTGTTTTTTCCAAGGTGGATCATCTTGGTGCCGGTATCGGCCTGCTGTTTGTTGTTGGTCACGGCCACCGAATAAAACTCGCCAGTGGCGTTATCCCCTTTCAGGATGAGGCTGGGGTACTTCCACGTCACGGCCGAGCCGGTCTCCACCTGCGTCCAGCTGATCCTGGAGTTTTCCCCTTCACAGATTCCTCTTTTGGTTACGAAGTTGTATACGCCGCCTTTTCCCTCCTTATCGCCGGGCCACCAGTTCTGCACCGTGGAATATTTCACTTCCGCGTCCTTGTGGGCAATGATTTCTACGATGGCGGCGTGCAGCTGGTTCTCGTCGCGGATTGGTGCCGTGCAGCCTTCCATGTAGCTGACATAGCTGCCCTCTTCGGCCACGATCAGGGTTCGTTCAAACTGACCGGTGTTCGCCGCATTGATCCGGAAATAGGTCGACAACTCCAGCGGGCACTTTACCCCTTTGGGGATGTAGGCAAAGGAGCCGTCGCTAAACACTGCGGAGTTGAGGGCGGCAAAGAAATTGTCGGTGTAAGGTACGACACTCCCCATGTGTTTTTTGATGAGGTCTGGGTGTTTTTGCAGGGCCTCGCTGAAGGAGCAGAAAATGACGCCTTGTTCTGCGAGGGTCTCCTTGAAGGTAGACCCCACGGATACACTGTCCATCACGGCATCGACCGCCACACCGGCAAGCTGCTTCTGTTCGTCAAGCGGTATGCCCAGCTTTTCAAAGGTTTCCAGGAGCTCTGGATCCACCTCGTCCAGGCTTTCATACTTGGGCTTCTTGCGTGGGGCTGAATAGTAGATCAGGTCCTGGTAGTTGATGCGTGGATAATCCACGTGGGCCCAGTCGGGCTCCTTTAAAGTCTTCCAGTGCCTGAAAGCCTTGAGCCTGAACTCCAGCATGAAGTCGGGCTCGTTTTTCTTCTTTGAAATGAAGCGAATGGTATCCTCGGTCAGACCCGGAGGGGCCTGGTCCATCTCGATGTCGGTATAAAAGCCGTACTTATAGTCCGATTCGGTGACTTCCTGCAATATGTCTTTTTGCTTATCAGCCATGGGATCAGGTTAAGATGTTGTACAGACCAGGTTTCAATCTCGGTGATCGCCTTGTGTGCGCTGTGCCCGTCAGAGATTGAAACAGGAGCTATTTATAATTAGTTTAAATTACTTTGCAAAGATATGAAACATAGGGCATTTTTTATCGTGTGCAAACACATTGTCATTCTTTGTGGCATATGCCCAACCAGGCTATGAATTTTTGAACGGCCAATGGCCAACAGCTTTCTTTTTAATTCGATGCGCATGGCGCAGTCCAGGTGGGGCAGGCGTTGTGAGGGCCCATTTTTGTGACCGGAGAAAGGTGCTGCGGTGTGTGCGGCAGTTTCTCTGGCCCACCATAAATCTTTGCATAAGATTAACAGCAGGAAGATAGAATATGTTTAGCTGGCAGGAAAGTCTGTTCAGCCCTGTAATACGGAGGTGTCACCGATCATTTCCAGTCCGGCGTGGGTGCCTTCACCTTCAAAAAGGATCTTTCCGTGCTTATCGGTAAGGGAAACAAAGAGGCTGGCATTTACATTTTCGTGGATGACCCTTTCCATGTGCCCTTTGCCTGGAGCTTTCAGGGCGCCGTGATTTTTGCCGCCCTCTTTTTTAACGCCCTGAATATGCAACTGAAGGTCTTTGCTGATAATATGGAGGGAGACTTCTTTTTTGTCAACCTCCAGGTTTTTAATCCTTGCGCCGGTATAGGTGGCAAAATAGTGTGGCTGTCCCTCGTGGAGGAAAAACCCGAGGAACCCGGGGAAGCTGTTTTTGAGCCATGGAACGCGGGCAATTGACAACATGAAGGAAGTCTTCGGTTGTGGGAAGTGGTTGGACTGCATCCAGATCCAGGCCTCGGGCATGCTTGAGCCCCAGTCTTTTTCCACGTAACCTTTCCCACCTGAAAAATCATGATCCTTGCCATTGACTTGCATGCTGCCGGTCAACTCGTGATCGAGGCTCACCACGCCATGGTAGCATTGCATGGCAGGCACATAGCGGTACCATCCCATGATTCCGGGGGTGCGAAGGCTGACAGGAAAGGTGTGTAGGTTGGCATACTTGATTTCGCCGGCAATGCGCCCTTCGGGAGATTCCAGGTCTAGTGCGATGCCATGCTTTGAAAAGCGGCTGTTGCCGATACGGATATCGAATGCGTCGGGTGCATACTGAAAGGCTTCGGATGGGTAGCGGAAATACCAGGTTTGGCCGGTGTGGCCGTCGATGCCTTGCACGAATGCATGGGGGTCTTTCCTGCTCAGGGACACACCGGGAATGAAAGAAAGGATGTGTTCACCCTGGCTGCTGACGTGTTTCATGTACCAGCCTTCGAAATAATTATTCCGCCTGCGCCGTCCCTGAAACCATTCCGGGTGCCACACCTTACGGAAGTCGGTCATCCGTGGAAGTTTTTGTGCGCGGAGTGTGCGCATATTCCGGTCGATATGACTCATCGTGTGTTTGGCATATGTGTATAAAAGCATTTATAAAAGGGCAGGCATTGCGGGGCCTTAAGTGTTTTGTTGGCTGATCTGCGATTGCCGTCCAAATGGCCGGTAGGAATCAGGCCCGCAGCGAACTTAGCTCCGGCATCGTCAGTGATGTTGGTAGCACATCAGTCAACCGGCGTTGAGACAGATGGTCAGCTTCCGGGTGCTGCCCTTGTGGGATCGTTATGCATCCTCCTCTTTGGAAACCAAAAGCTTAAATCCCTTGCCGTGCACATTCAGCAGTTCAATGGAGGGATCATCCCTGAGGTATTTGCGGAGCTTGGCGATATACACATCCATGCTTCTGGCGTTAAAGTAGTTGTCGTCGAGCCAGATCTTCTTTAGTGCCTCTGAGCGGTCGAGCACGTGGTTGATCCTGTCGCAGAGCATTTTCAGGAGTTGTGACTCCTTGGAGGTGAGTTTTTGCTCCTTGTTGCCTTTTTTCAGGGTTTGCCTGGCGTAGTCGAAGGTGTACGCTCCGATTTGGAAGAGTGTTTTGTCGGTATCGCCAATGGTTTCCGTATAGCTGCGGCGATAGATGGCGGTGATGCGGAGCAGCAGCTCCTCCATGCTGAAGGGCTTGGTGATGTAGTCATCGGCTCCGATCTTCAGCCCTTCCAGGATGTCCTCCTGCATGTTTTTGGCTGTAAGAAAAAGGATGGGCACCTTTTTGTCCACCTTCCGGATCTCTTTGGCCAGGGTAAAACCGTCCATCACGGGCATCATCACATCGAGGATGCAAAAATTGAAGGTCTGTTGCAGGAAGGCATCATGCGCCTCCTGTCCGTCCACACAAAGCGTGGTGGGAAAGCCTTTGGCCTCCAGGTATGCCTTTAAGATAGTCCCCAGGTTGGCATCATCTTCTGCCAGCAAAATCTTGATCATTGGTGTGTCTTCCATAGCTTAGTTTTGTTGGTGTGATTCTTCCGCTTGCCTGGCTCCCCTTCCGTCGTAACCAAAAGGAATGAAGACTGTGAATCGGGAGCCTTTCATGGGTTCGCTTTCCAGCGATATGCTGCCACCATGCTTCTCTACGATGGCTTTCACATAGCTAAGGCCCAGGCCAAAGCCTTTTACGTCATGCAAATTACCTGTGGAAACCCGGTACAAGTTATCAAAAATTTTCTTTTGGTTGGCACGATTTATTCCCACACCTTCATCATCTACGTGTATCAGGATGCCTTTGCCCGTGTTTTCGGTGGTGATGGTGATCTTTGGTGTATGGGGTGAGTATTTATTGGCATTGTCGAGCAGGTTGGATATCACGTTGGTAAGGTGCACCTTGTCTCCTCTCACATAGCTTGATGTGGCGTTCAGCTTGGTTTGGATTGTTCCGTGTTTGGCTTCTACCTGGAGGATGATCTTCTGAATGGCGCTTTCAATCAGCTCGTGCATATCCAGTCCGGTAATGTTTAGCCGGATCCGTGCCTTTTCGATCAATGCGGTTTGCAGTACCCTTTCCGTGAGCAGTCCCAGCCTTTCGTTTTCTTCATTGATCACATTGATATAGCTCTGGTAGAGTGGCTCCGATTTCTTTACATCCTGGTCGCTCAGGGCCTGGCATGCAAGAGAGATCGTTGAAATGGGCGTTTTGAGTTCGTGGGTCATGTTGTTGATGAAGTCGTTTTTCATCACCGAGAGTTTCTTTTGCCTGAAGATCGTAAATATGGTAAAGGCAAAGGACGAGATGAGGATAAACAGCAATACGATGGACGCGCCCAACATGGCATTCATCTGCGAAAGGATATAGCCCTCCTGTTGAGGGAAGTGGAGCAAGAGGTATTCGGGGTTTACGAACAGGTCGTTGGGGAAAAGGTGGTATGCGTATTGGCTTTGCAAGAGGTCATTGCTGTATTGGCCTGTTTTTTCACTTACCAGGGTGTGCTTGGCCGGATGATATACGCCAAACTCGTAGGGTGTTTTAATGCCCTGGCTTTGCAGTTCCTGAGCCAACAAGGAGTCCAGGTTGGCGATGCTCTCTTCGTCCGACACCTGGAAGGTGTAGCGACTGGAGAAGAGGTCCTCAAACAGGTCGCCAATGATCCTGCTCCTCTCAAAGAAGGCATTCAGCGGGTCCTGGCCCGGGGATTGCATCGACTCCGGCAGGTATCCGGTATTGTTTCCAGGCTCCTGCTGGTAGCCGCCAAAGACCATGGTGGTGTCGTAACTGCTCACTCCGGCACCTGTGCCGAACTGCTCCCTGAGCTGGATGTTGATGTCCTGCCAGAGGATGCCTCCACCGGCATCCACCCTCGGACTTTGTTCGGATTGACGGGCAACAAACTGGTCATAATAGCGACGATTCAACGAGTCCAGCATCTGGCTGAGCTGGCTGATGTGGCGGCTGCGGTCCTGTTCCCTGATGATCTTGCGGCTGAGTTCATCTTTGTTGAACTTATAGATCGCCCGGGATGCCGCTTCACTGACCCCCCTGTCAAAATTTACCTCTTTGACTGCGACCGCATTGCGGATCCAGTACAACTGGATGCCAAGCAAGCCCAGCAGGGAGATGCTGATCGCCACGATAACGAGTATAATAAACCGCTTTTTCATGTGTTTATAATATGAATAAATCGGTCACATGGAGCTCGCCATGCAATGATCATCGGCGTGTGTGTCAATCTTGTTGGGCATGGCTCGGTTCATTACTCAAACAAGCACACAAATAACCAATCTAAGATGCAGCTGCTTTTCCCTTATTCCGCCTGCTTCGTTGCGAAACCCTAAAAGCAGCATGTCGTGTCGGTGGTTTTCGGCGCCTTACGTCTGACCTGATTAAATATAGGGATCATTCAGGCCAGATCGTTTCCGACAATAAGGGCAAATTATCACGAAGATACATTGTCCCCATACAAAATTAAAACCTTAAGCGTGTGCTTGTCGTGGTTTAACACACTTTAACAGGCCCTTAACCTTTTTTAGTGTACTGAAAAAGAGAGGGTGATGTGCCCTGCCGGCTGTCTGTAAATGGAACGAGCTACGGCAAACGATCATATGTTTTTCGTTACAATCTGTCTGCTACCCGTTTCCAGTCTACGAGTTTCCAGAATGCACCCAGGTATTCGGGGCGACGGTTCTGGTAATCCAGGTAGTAGGCGTGCTCCCACACATCGCATGTCAGGAGCGGTGTTTTGCCCTGGCGCATCGGGTTTTCTGCGTTGCTTGTCTGCACGATTTCCAGGCTGCCGTCTGCATTTTTGACCAGCCACGACCAACCGGAGCCGAAAAGGGTTACCGAGGCATTGGTGAATTGCTCCTTAAACTTGTCGAAGGAGCCAAAGCTTTTTTCAATTGCTTGCATCAGCTCTCCAGCAGGCTCGCCGCCGCCTTCAGGGGAGAGGCTTTCCCAGTAAAAGGTGTGGTTCCAGACCTGGGCGCCATTGTTGAATATGCCGCCATCGGCTTTCATGATGATTTCTTCAAGGCTTGCTTCTTCAAAAGGCGTCTCGCCGATGAGGTCATTCAGCTTCTTCACATAGGTCATGTGGTGTTTGCCGTAGTGGTACTCGATGGTTTTCTTTGAGATGTGCGGTTCAAGTGCTTCGGGTGAGTAAGGTAATTTTGGCAATACGTGTGTCATAATATCGGGTTTTAGTGAATGGTAAAGGCTAAATTATGGAAAAAATTAGACGCAGGCAAGGGTGGGGCTAAGTTTGAGGTTAAGTTTGAGGTTAAGGTTGAGGTTGAAGATGAGGTTATGCTTTTGGGGCTTTAAGGTTGCCGGTGTGGGGTTCCAAAAATTCCTGGGGCATTGGAGAGTTATTGGTTCAAGGGATATGGGGTTAACGGTTTAAATGGGGGTCGCATCTTGGGAGGGGGGGGTAAAAAAGCCCTCACAACAAGCGCTGTGAGGGCTTCGGTGTACCCGGGGCCGGGGTCGAACCGGCACGGTATTGCTACCATTGGTGTTTGAGACCAACGCGTCTACCAATTCCGCCACCCGGGCATTATGAGTCGACAATCCATTCGTTGGGAGAGCAAAAGTAACCAATTCCGCTTTGATTCCAAAAAAAAATCAAAAATGCCTTCAGGCTGATAAGCTGTGAAGGCTTATTCTTTTTACCTTTGTGGAAGTATTATTTGCGTGTTGCATATCCTGCTTTTTCTAAAGGCTCATGCGACGCACCATGTTTTACGACTTTGAAAAACCTGCTGTCCATGGCCTCCGTTGTGAAAATTTTCTCTGGTTCCGCTTCCCGTGTCCTTGCAGAAAAAATTGCTGAAAGCTATGGCAAGCCGCTGGGTAAGGAGCTCATCCAGCACTTTGCCGACGGGGAGTTTCAGCCATCCTTTGAAGAGACCCTGCGAGGCAACGATGTGTTCATTATTCAGAGCACGATGCCTCCTTCCGACAACCTGATGGAGCTGCTCCTGATGATCGATGCAGCCCGCCGGGCTTCTGCCAAGCAGGTGGTTGCCGTGATCCCGTACTTCGGGTTTGCCCGCCAGGACCGCAAGGATAAGCCCCGGGTGTCGATCGGTGCCAAGCTCATTGCCAACCTGCTTATGGCCGCTGGTGTGAACAGGATCATCACCATGGACCTGCACGCAGACCAGATCCAGGGCTTCTTTGATGTGCCGGTAGACCACATGTATGCCTCAGCAATATTTGTTCCTTACATCAAGCAGTTAAACCTGCCCAACCTGGTGATGGCATCGCCTGATACGGGAGGTACGCGGCGCGCGGGCGCGTATGCAAAATTCCTGAACAGCGAGCTCGTCATTTGTTACAAACAGCGGAAAAAGGTGAACGAGGTGGAAAAGATGACCCTTATCGGGGATGTGAAAGACAAGGACGTGGTGCTCGTGGATGACATCATCGACACGGCAGGGTCGATCACCCGTGCCGGCGCCATGATCATGGACAAGGGCGCGAACAGCGTAAGAGCCATGTGCACCCATGCCGTTTTCAGCGGAAAGGCTTACAGCAGGATCGAAAAGAGTGTGTTTGAGGAGGTCATCGTGGCAGATACCATCCCAATGGAAAAAGAGTGCCCCAAGGTAAGCGTGCTGACATCCTCCAGGCTCTTTGCCGACGTGATCCAGCGCGTGCACAACCACGAGTCGATCAGCTCGCATTACGAATTCTCCACTATATTGTAGCAATGCATTCATTATCACATTATCACATTGGCACACTACAAAGGACTCTTAATTATCACATTATAACATTACCACATTAACCCCCGTTCCGTTTGTTATACTGGTTCATCGTACGCTGTGCGCCCTGCAGTCCGAAGCTTACCACCATCTCGCCGGCAGTTTTGATCTTTGGGCTGATCACTTGCATTTCTTCGTCGGTCCATTTTCCTAATACATATTGTGACTGAAACCCGGTGGGGTAATCGGCGCCGATGCCGAAGCGCAG
>PUOJ01000146.1 GCA_003552075.1 Bacteroidales bacterium | reverse complement strand
CCGAGGTTAAGACCGGCAGGCGGATCCCATTCTTCGTTCGCCCTGAACTTGAAATGGCCCTCTACCATATCCAATGTAACAGTGTAGCGTACCTTCTGGTATTCTTCCCAGTGGTCTAAATCGACTTCCATAGGAACGTCGACATCCCATCCTTCTGCGGCATCACCAATAAGTGACCATTCGGTATGCATGTTTTCATGCGTCATTTCGTTAAAGTCGGCATTGATCTTATACACACCAGGTTCTTCCACTTCGATGTTGTCTCCATCAGGCTGGAGTGTGCCATCGGCATCGTCATCACCCCAGTTATCATCCCAGCTGCCCATGGCAAACTTATACTCTGTATCTGGCTCTTCAAAGAAGAAGTACCCTTCATACAGGTCATCCTGTTCGGGCGAATAGACCACGGTTTGCATGTTGGCAGGATCCCATCCCTGGTAGCTTCCGGGCACATTGAGAATATCCGGGTCCAGATCCAGTTCAAAGGCCGTTACACTGACCGCGACAGGCTCTGAGTAGAGCCAGGTGTCGTTGTTGTCCCTGGTAAGGAAGGCGAAAATACGAAATGCGATCTCGAGTGTTTCCTGGTCTTCCGCTTCATAGCTGCTAACCAACCGGGTATTCAGGCTGGCCACGGTAAACTCATGATTGTTATCGCGTGTATCCGTGATGTCAACGATTTCACCGGCATCTTCGAAGTTGTTTTCGGCGAGGTCCATCTGGACAATATATCTGGTATCGGGAAGCCCATCTGCATGGTAGTTGGCATGATCCCATTCGAGGGTGAATGCAATTTCCTCCATCTCATCTTCAAGCAGGGTAAATGAATCACCACTCGCTGGATTTACAATGGCCGGGGCCACTGCATCATCCATGTTCAGATGAAGGTCTTTATCATCCTCGCACGACTGCAGCAGGCTGATCCCAAAAAACATGGCGAGAATTACAGCTGTTTTTTTCATCATATATCATTTTTTGAAGGCATGGGGGGCAAAAGTCCCCATGCCTGTTTGTTTTCAAATTATTAATAGCCGGGGTTTTGCACCAGGTTCGGATTGGCTGTTACGTCTGCATCAGGCAGGGGGAACAGGTTAAAGTGTGCAGCAGTTCCCAATCCGCCTTGCGATTCACCTTTCCATGACCAGACATACTGATCACCAGCAAACTGGCCAAACCGACGCAGGTCAGTCCTTCTGTGGCCTTCCCAGTACAACTCTCTTCCGCGCTCGTCAATAATAAAGTCCAGTGTCAGGTCGTTGCTGCTGATGTTTCCTGAGTCATCGCCCCAGGCGCGTTCCCTGATGGCATTTACGTATTCAAGGGCCTGGCTTTCGTTGCCACCGCCACCTCTGAGTACCGCTTCTGCATACATCAGGTAAGCATCAGCCAGCCTGAATACCGGAAAGTCGGTATCGACAAACTCGAGGTTTGAACCCGGGTTACCGTCTCTGTCGAGGTTGGTGAACTTCATGACGGCATAGCCGTACTGGAAGTCTCCCAGATTATCGATTTCCACGTTTTGACCATCGGTAAAGAACAGCGCCCTTGGGTCATCTTCATCGAACAGCTCCACAAACTGTGGCGTGGTTCGAAGACCGCCCCAGCCGTCATCTACACCCAGGTCACCAACACTCATGTCGCCGCCGATGGATGCTTTAATTATGAAAGTGGTACCACCGAAAGTCTGCGTTTCAATGCCGTGGTAAGGTACGGTCATGATGATCTCATTGTCGGCAAGGTAGTTGTCGGCCATAAACAGGTGCTGGTATTCCCCTTCCAGGCTGTAACCAGCCCCAAAAAGCTCTTCCAGGTAGGTTATGGCGTCTGCGTAACGTGCTTGTCCGGTATACACTTCTGCATTCAGATACAATTTCGCCAGCAACATCCAGGCAGCACCCCTGTCCACACGGCCATAATCACTTGTACGCGCTTCCTTCATCAAGGGAATGATCTCCAGCAATTCGGATTCAATGTATTCAAACAGTTCGTTTTCCGTAGCTTGTTCGGGCAGGAATGCACCGATGGGGTCTTCTTCGGTTACAAAGGGCACATTGCCAAAGAGGTCCAGTGCATGCC
Organism: Bacteroidales bacterium; assembly: GCA_003552075.1. Lineage (GTDB taxonomy): Bacteria > Bacteroidota > Bacteroidia > Bacteroidales > UBA7960 > PUPG01. The sequence goes on along the minus strand of PUOJ01000146.1, from coordinate 1,351 downwards.
AATAGCTGAGTGCCCTCAGGAAGCGGGCCTCAGCCCGGTAAAACTCCACTTCTTCGCGAAGCGCACCTGTTACACCACGATCATCCAGCCAGGAATCAGTAGTTTGACGGACATATTCATTGGCCAGGGCTATCTGATAATAGATACGATAATACATGGCCTGCACGAATATGTCACTGGGGGTCCAGCTTTGATAGACAAGGTCACGGATGGTTTCATCATCCCAACCGATAACCGCTTCATCGGTGGTCATCACCTGGTGGTAAAACTGACCGCGCAGGTATTGTCCAAAGCCTTCATCAATGCCTGAGATATCAGCCATTCCGGCTGGGCCTTGCTGGCCTGATACGGCCAGTCCGGCATAGAGCTTGGCCAGAATCTGGCTATAAGCCTCGGGGTCTTCAAAAATTTCTGCAGCCGTAACCTCTGTATCATCCAGGGGTACCGTATCCAGGTCATCCATACAGGATGAAAACAGGAAAAGGAAAGCTGCAGTTATGGCGCTCAAAAATATTATCTTTTTCATAATGCTTTCTTTTTTCGGTTATTAAAACTGCAGGTTAACATTCAGTACAAACACCCGCGGCCTGGGGTAGATGTTGTTGTCGATGCCATTGGCGACCTCGGGGTCCAGTCCATCATATTCCGTGATGATGAATGGATTTTGTACCGTGGCAGACAGGGTCATGTTGGCACCGATGCCAGCCACATCATAAAAGTTACGCCCCAGTGTGATGTGGTCCATCTTGAAGAAGGCGCCGTTCTGCACATAGAAATCAGAAAAATACTGGGCACCGTTGAACATCACATCCAATGCATCGCTTGTAACGTTTGCCAGGTAAGGTCCTTCCGGGCGGTGCAGTCTGCTCAGCTCCCCATTCATGGAACTCACATTGTTATACACGTAATTGTTGAAATGGGCCCGACCGGCAAAAGAAAGGTACCAGTCATCGTAGATGAACTCTGAAGAAATACCCAGGTAATAGTCTGGCATGGGGCTTTTGAAGTGCCTTAGCCCATCCTCGTGATACACCCCTTCAATGGGATTTCCATCATTGTCGTAAAACTGCTGGTATACATAAAATGAGCTTGGCGTATGGCCCACACTGTGCACCTGGATGGTGTTACCCACACCACCGGAAATGCCTCCATGGACGATACCGAGATAGGTGGGGTCATCCACAGCGGTAAGCTGGGTGATTTCCCTTTCATTGTATGTGGCATTGAACCCAAGTTCCCAGCGGAAATCATCCCTGACAATCGGACGGGTAAAGAGGTTAAGTTCCACCCCGCGGTTTTCCATGCTGCCAATGTTGGTCACGATGAAATTCGTCAGGTTCGTACCGGCTGG
>PUOJ01000066.1 GCA_003552075.1 Bacteroidales bacterium | reverse complement strand
TCTTCCACGCCCTGAACCAGAAGGCCATTGCCCGGCAGCACGCCAAGTCGGTGTCGAACAAGTACGAGGCGCTGAACCTGATCGTGGCCCACCTGGGTGGCGGCATCAGCGTGGGGGCGCACTACCGTGGCCGCGTGATCGACGTCAACCAGGCGCTCGACGGCGAGGGGCCCTTCTCGCCCGAGCGCAGCGGCACCCTGCCCGCAGGGTTGCTCGTGCAGATGTGCTTTAGCGGCAAATATTCGGAGGAGGAGATCAGGAAGATGATCCTCGGACAGGGCGGGCTGGTGGCCTACCTCGGCACCAACGACGCCTACGACGTGGAGAAGCGCGCCAAGGCAGGCGACGAGAAGGCGGCCCTGATCCAGGATGCGATGGCCTACCAGGTCGCCAAGGAGATCGGCGCGATGTCTACCGTGCTCCAGGGCGATGTCGACTCCATCCTGCTCACCGGCGGCATTGCCTACGGAAAACCCTTCGTGGAGGCCGTGACCAAACGCATCCGCCACATCGGACCGGTTTATATTTATCCCGGCGAAGATGAGATGCGCGCCCTGGCGATGAACGGCCTGATGGTGTTTAATGGGGAGGAGGAGCCGCTGGAGTATAAATAGTGCCCGTTGAGGGGGCGGTTGTCTGCAGCGGTCTTGTGTGGGTTCCAGGCGTGCAGTGTGGGGAGTTCGTGGCCGTTGGCGGGGGAAGTTATCTGCAGCGGTCTTATGTGGCTGCCAGGCGTGCAGTGTGGGGAGTTCGCGCCCGTTGGCGGGTTTAAGTTGCTGACCGGTCATTACAGAAGGCTACCGGGAATCATCCGTGTGCGTGCCTGGGTCTGTGGCCGCAGCGGGCAGATGAAATCCGAAGGTGCTTCCTTCCCCTTCGCGGGATGAGAAAAAGACCTGGCCGCCAAAGCCTTCGATGATGTGCTTCACCATCGACAAGCCCAGCCCCATCCCCTTCGTCTTGGTGGTAAAATAGGGACTGAAGATGTTGTGCTTCAGGTCTTCGGGGATGCCACAACCCTGGTCGGAGACCTCCACGCGGTACTGCCCTTCCTCCGCACGGCAGGTGACCTCTATCTCTGCCTTCTCTCCCTTGGGATAAGACTGTATGGCATTGCGGATGAGGTTGTTGAATACCCGCAGCAGCTGGTTTCTGTCGGCAAAGACCACCATGGGCTCCCTGTCTTCAGGCAGCTGCAGCCGGATGTCCACCTTCTCCATGTCCTTGTATAGGTCCAGGACCTCGGGGAGGAGCTGCCGCAGGTCGAGCGACTCCTTCTTGCCGGCGGGCATCTGGGCGAAGTGAGAAAACTCGCCCGCGATGACGCTGAGGTTGTCGATCTGCTCGATCATCGTCTTGGTGAAACGCTCCAGGCGCTTGTCCCAGTCGGGCGCCTTCTCCTTCCAGGCCTTTTCGAGGTACTGCACGTTGAGGCGCATTGGCGTGAGGGGGTTCTTGATCTCGTGGGCCACCTGCCGGGCCATCTCGCGCCAGGCCGACTCGCGCTCGCTCTGGGCCAACAGCCGCGCACTGACAGCCAGCTCGTCGATCATCCGGTTGTACTCCCGCACCAGGCTGCCAATTTCATCCTCACGACGCCAGTCGATCTTGCTGTTCTTCCTGCCCAGCTGCACCTTGGCCATATTGTCGCGGATCAGCTGCAGGGGCTTGGTCACATAGCTGCTCACAAACAGCGCCACCACCACGGTAAGCACCACCAGCAGGAGGTAGATGTTGACAAAGGCCACCAGGAAGAAAGACACCTCGTTGCGCAGCTCACTCTGCTTGGCAAAATAGGGCAGGTTAAGGTATCCCAGCTTCTCGTTGAAACGGTTATAGAGCGGGGTATAAGCGGAAAGATAATCCAGCTTGCCGATGCGCTCGTTGTGCGCAAACTGGCTGCGCTGCTCGCCACGCATCTTGTGATGGGCCACGGGGTCCATCGTGCGGCCGACCAGGCCCTCCTCGAAGACCTTGGGGCGGCTCGAAGCCACCAGCCAGCCTTCCGGGTTGTACAGGTTGATGTCGGTAAAGAACACGTTGGCATATTGCAAGAGCAGGTCGTAGAGAAAGTATTCCATCCCTGGATGAAGCACCCGGTCGTCGGCAAGGTCTTCCTCGAGTTCCAGCAAGATGCTGTGGGCCTTCTCATTCAGGAATGACTGGTTTTTGTTCTCATAAATGTTGTAAATGAACCAGGCCGACACCCCGCCTATCGACAGGGCCGCCACCAGCAGGATGGCGATCATCGAATACTGCACACGGCGCCTGAAGGTCATCCGGACCAGGTGCGAGGGTGTGCGCTGGTTGACCAACAGCCAGAAGGCCGCCACCAGCAAGAAAAAGGTGATGAAAAGATACGAAAACGGTGCGATGGCCTCAATGATGGTGCTGTGACTCCTGCTGATCAGGATGAGGGTCTCCTCATCCTTCTGATACATCAGGTGGCAGTGACCGTCAAAGTCGAAATAGGTAAACTCCTCCTCCGGTTCCGGGTACACCGCGGCGCTGACATTGTAGCTGAACGGGCCGAACTCGTTGACCAGGTAACGGCTCTTGTAGGTGGCGTGGGAGTAATTGATCAGCTTGCGGTTGAGGTCGATGGCATCGTCTATGAGCAGCTCCGGAAAGCCCATGTCGCGCGCGATGAACTTGGCGTCGAACTCGATGTACAGGTGGTAGGTCAGATGGTCGTCCGGCTCGCCTTCGCCGGTGGTGATTTTGGTGATGTAGCTGTTACGGCCGGTGTCGTTGTCGAGGTAGATGAAGCGGTCACTGACGGTCTCCTTGCCGTAGGAGTGGATGTAGTCTTCGAAAAAGTCGGCACAGGGCACTTCGATGTTGGCCGGCTTGATCAGCAGTGGCTCCCCGGGCCTGCAGATGGTAACCTGCAGGTCGTATTTTTCCCAGAAATCATAAAAGTAATGATACTGCAGGTAGTTATAAATCAGGGCTTCATTATATGGGTCGTGGCGGATGAGGCTTTGCAGCTGGTTGTCGTGGAAGAGGGCTTCTTCCATCTCCAGAAACAGAAACTCGGCTACGGGGTCCTGTTCGGACGCCAGGTGGAGCACCAGGCTTTTCCTTATCTCCCGGTCTTTTTCTTCATTGAAGCGATACATCGCAAAGGTGGAGATGAGGCTGAAAAGAAAAAGTGCGGTGATCAGCGCCGAAAAGCTCTTCTGCGGGGTGGTGCCCTGCAGGTCGAGCCAGAAGACGGCGATGGCCACCAGGGTGAGCATCCACAACAAGGGGGTCACGCCAATGAACACCCACGTGAGACCGGCCAGGATCAGCAGATAGGCCAGGCAGGCCTGCCAGAAGCGCTTTTTCTCTTTCAGAATGCCGTAAGCCAGCCGGCAAAGCACGATGCTGAAGAAAAAGAAGGCAAAGAAGATCAGGCCGATGATCAAAAAGCCGATCATGCTGTAAGCGTCAAGCTTAAAGATGAAGTTGACGTTGAGGTTGAGGTCGCTGTTGATGACCAGGCCTTCGATCAGCTTGAGCGACAAGCCGCACATCAGGTAGATCAGCAGGAAAAGGCCGAAGGCGGAAATCAGGCGGGTTGCCTGACCCATGTTGACCTGTAGGCTGATGCGCCGCAGGTTGCTGAACAGGAAATAGCCGATGACGGCCACCAGGCCCACGTTCACAAGGAGGTCGCCGAGGGAGGGCAGCATGTCGGAGGTGGCATACAGCTCGGGCGAAAAGAGGGTGGTGTCGTAGAGCACCCGGGGAATCTCCAAGAGAAAGGAGAACATCCGTACGGCGGCCACGGTGATGACGAAGCCTGCCAGCCCCACAAGCCTCCTGCCGGCCTGGAAAAGTCCGGAGAAATAGCGAAAGGTGAAAAAGAGGAAGGCCAGCGTGCCGGCGATGGCCAGGAGCTTCGACAGCGTGCTGCGCCAGCCGCAGGTCGTCTCCAGGGCTGCCTCCCTGCGCAATACCAGGGAAAAGAGGTAGGTGCCGTCGCTGCTGTAAATGCCGTGGCCCTCGTCCTGCCTGTCGGACACGAAGAACTTGTCGCAGGCCTGGGGCAAGGCCTCGTGGAAGCGGTTGACCAAAAACTGGTTCTGGTATTTGTAATCCTGCTTTACCAGGTAATAGACCACGTAGGTGTGGTCGCCGGCCTCCCGCTTGTAATGGTAGTACCAGCCATTCTGCAGGTCAGAAACACCGGTTTCCACCTCCGGCGGTTGGCCCTGCAGGGGAATGTGGTTGTGCGACCAGAACACGGGTTGAACATCCTTAAACACCGCCAGCACAAGGCCTTTGTCTTCAAAAAGGCTCTTGAGCTTGCGGATGCGGCTGGCTTCTTCCCGCAGCGACCTTTCATCCGCTTGCTGTGAAGCTTGACCCGCCTGTCCCGATCCTTCATCATCCCGTTGCGCCCCTGGATCAGTATGTCCCAGCTCTTGATCCGCCTGCCCCGGCCCTTCATCATCCCGTTGCGCCCTCTCATCGGCTTCTTGTGTTTCCTCGTCAACCTGCTGCGCTCCATTGTCAGGATGCTGTGATCTTTGATCATTTTGTAGCGCCACTTGATCCGCCTGTCCCGGCCCTTCATCATCCTGTCGTGCCCCTGGATCAGTATGCCCCAGCTCTTGACCCGCTTGTCCCGGCCCTTCATCATCCCGTTGCGCCCTCTCATCGGCTTCTTGTGTTTCCTCGTCATCCCACGGCGACCCTTCATCAGCACCCATTGACCCTCCGTTTGTCTGCGGCGATTCCTTCTCGCCCCGGTAATCTGCGACGAAATCGTGCAGGGTCTGCCTGGCGCGGGCCTCTTGTTGCTGCAGCGCCTTCTCAAAATCGCGGACAAGGGCCTCCCTGTCGGTAGTCACATCCTGGAAGTGATGGACCACGGCACTGGCCACGATGAGGCTGACGGCCAGGCCAAGCTTTCCAAGGTAAGTGTAAATGGATGCAGGGCGCATGCTTTTGCAGATAGGTGTATGTCTACGAATTTACATATTTTCTCCGGATAGGAGTTTTATAGGATGGGTGCAAAAGCTGTACCAAAGTTATTCACTACGAACCCCGACAGGGCTCCCACACGACCAACCTTCGATACGGAGCCCACTGCTTCGGAACCCGCAGTCACTACCCTCCAAGGCCTCCATCCCCGCCAGGAACCCCGACAGGGGTTCAACACGATTAACCTGTAATGCGGAGCCCACAACCCCGCCCTTAGGAACCCCGAAGGGGTTCAACACGATTAACCTGTAATGCGGAGCCCACAACCCCGCCCTTAGGAACCCCGAAGGGGTTCAACACGATTAACCCCGAATGAAATTCGGGGGCTCGCGACTCGACCCCCAGTCCTCCCTACCCGGCACCAGGGTACTTCGGTGCCCGGCGCTCAGGACTCGTGACCCGTACCCCAGCGCTCACTACCCGGCGCCAGGGTACTTCGGTGCCCGGTACTCAGGACTCGCGACTCGACCCCCAGTCCTCCCTACCCGGCGCCAGGGTACTTCGGTACCCGGCACTCCGACCTCGTGACCCGACCCCCAGCCCTCGGTCCTCAGGCCCGGGGCGCCACCTCCCCCCAGACCCACTACCTGCTCCCCCCCAGCCCCCCTCACTTCCCCTCAGCGCTCGCAGAGCAGGGCATCAGCAACCACCAGGTCGTTGCCGGTGGTCACTTTGAGGTTGTCTGCCTCACCATCCACTAGGTAGATCCGTTCACCCTGCGCCTCAAGCACGGAGGCATCGTCGGTAAACGACGCATCGTAGCTCACCCGGTAGGCCTCCTTGATGCGCGCGGCATCAAAACATTGCGGTGTCTGGATCAGCCTCACGCGGTCGCGGGGCAGAGGCTTGTTGATGGCGTGGTCGGCCTGCCTGACCGAGTCGCGGGGAAGGATGGCCGGCACCGCATTGCCAAACTTGCGGGCGACCTCGAAGACGGTGTGCACCAGGCTAGCCGACACCAGCGGACGCACCCCGTCGTGGATGGCTACCAGTCCGTCGCCATCGATGTGCTTCAAGCCGCTTTTTACCGAATGAAACCTGGTGGGACCGCCTTCAGCAACGACGTGTGGCGTGTGGAATCCATGCTTGTGGCATATCTCTTGCCACAGATCTTTGGTCTTTGGGGGCAGCACGACCACGATGCGGATGTCCGGGTCGTATGCGATGAAGGCGTCCATGCTGTGCAGCAGCAGCGGACGACCAGCTGCAGCCATGAACTGTTTGGGCAGTGCATCAGGTGACAGGCGTGTGCCCTGGCCGCCCGCAGCAATGAGCAGCTGTTTTTGCATGGTCGTCGAAGGTGTTTTAGCCAGGACCCTAGTCCAGGATCAGCATGGCATCCCCGTATGTGAAGAACTTATATTTTTCCTTTATGGCCGTCTTGTAAACCTTCATCAGCAGGTCGAAGCCTGCAAAAGCAGACACCATCATCATCAGGGTAGATTGCGGCAAATGAAAGTTGGAAACCATCGCGTTGGCCACACTAAAGTCGTAAGGCGGATAGATAAACCTGTTGGTCCAGCCCTCATAAGGCTTCAGCTCTCCGCTGATCGACACGGAGGATTCGATCGCACGCATCGTGGTCGTGCCTATAGCACACACCCGCTTTTCTTGCTCTTTGGCCTTGTTTACCCGGTTGGCGGTCTGCTCACTGATATAAAACTCTTCGCTATCCATCTTGTGCTTGCTGAGGTCTTCCACATCCACGTTGCGGAAGTTTCCCAAGCCTGCGTGCAGGGTGATCTCAGCAAAGTCTACACCCTTGATTTCGAGGCGTTTCACCAGGTGGCGACTGAAATGCATCCCGGCAGTCGGTGCGGCCACGGCACCCTCACGCTTGGCGAAAACTGTCTGGTAGCGCTCTTTGTCCTCCTGCTCCACCGGTCGCGGGATCACCCTTGGCAGGGGCGTCTCCCCCAAAGACTCAATGGTCTTCTTGAACTCATCATAGGTGCCATCGTACAGGAAGCGCAAGGTGCGGCCGCGCGAGGTGGTGTTGTCGATCACCTCTGCCACGAGGTTGTCGTCTTCACCGAAATAAAGCTTGTTGCCGATGCGGATCTTCCGGGCCGGGTCTACCAGCACGTCCCACAGACGGGCCTCGCGGTTTAACTCCCGCAAAAGGAAGACCTCGATGCGTGCACCGGTCTTTTCCTTGGTGCCGTATAAACGGGCCGGGAACACCTTGGTGTTGTTCACGATCATCACGTCCCCGTCATCAAAATAGTCGAGGATGTCCTTGAACATCTTGTGTTCAATCTTTTCTGTTTTTTTGTGCACCACCATCAGGCGCGACTCGTCCCTGTTCTTGGGCGGTCGCTCCGCGATCAGGTCTACGGGAAGGTTAAACTTGAAATGTGATAGCTTCATGTATGGCGTATGTTAAGAGGCGTATGTGTTAAGATAAGAAAAGCGTTCCGGCAACCAGGGCCATTCGGAAAAACATCCCCGGCACCCCCACCAGAAGGGCTGCAAAGATAATACAATCAAGCCCGGAAGTCAAGTATTTTTTGCCTGAAGATCAGCGTTGGTGATGGCCTCTGATAAAGCTACCTCTGCCGGGCAAGTCAGCCCAATGGTTTTTCTTACAGGTACGCGTTGGTGATGGCTTCTGATAAAGGTCCGTTTCCTATTTTGTGCGCGTCGACGACGCTTATTTTTCACCTCTCTAATTATCAATTAGGCGATAAAGGTTTTTGATGTTGTTTTTTGGGTGCTGCAAGCTATCTTAGCAGGATGTTTCCCCGAGGAAACAGAAGTCGAAGTGGTTCTGTCAGTGTATGTATTTCAGTAGCGAAAGCACTGTAACAAATAAATAAAATTCAGCGGATAACGTATACCCTGCCAGAGCCTGGCCGGCAAAAAACAAAACTGTTGAAGCTAAATCATCAGCAACAAAATCGATTGAAAAACACCGAATAAAACATGGGTGCTGCAGCGCGCAAAACAGTAGGTCCCTCTACCTGCCCCACCACCCCAAAAATTTTGCCTACAGCTCAGCGTTGGCGATGGCTTCTGACAATTGATCCATCTGCCAGGCGTCTTCCACCGAATGGATGCCGATGTGGGTTCTCCTGAGTGCGCCCAGGTATGCGCCGCATCCCAGGGCCTCGCCGAAGTCGCGGGCAATCGCACGGATGTAGGTTCCCTTGCTGCAGGTGATCCGGAAAGACACCTCTGGAAGGCTGATTCCGGTGATTTCAAAGGTCTTGACGTGCACCTGCCTGGCCTGTAAGGCCGTTTGCCGCCCTTGCCGCGCGTGATGATAGGCCCGTTCACCGGCGATCTTCTTGGCGGAATAGAGTGGCGGGATCTGCGCCAGCTCCCCGGTGAGCTCCGCAGCCGCCTCCAGGAGGTCTGTTTCCCTGAGGTGTGCGAAAGGGCTTTCCTCCACCGGCTGGGTCTCCAGGTCAAAGGAAGGCGTCACCTGTCCGACCACAAAGGTGCCGGTGTAAGTCTTGTCAAGGTCCTGGTAACGGGTAATCTCCTTGGTCGCCCTGCCGGTGCAAATGATCAGCAGACCGGTGGCCAGGGGGTCGAGCGTCCCGGCGTGGCCTATGCGGACCTTTTTCATCCCCAGGCGGTAGCGCAGCTGGGACTTGATCTTGTTGACCGCATCAAAAGAAGTCCACCTGAAGGGCTTGTCCACAAAAAGCACACGCCCTTCACGGAAGGTGTCCTGAAGCTGTTGTTTGGGGTCTGTCATTTTTTGTTTAACCTAGAAACCCACCATCTTTGACGGTGGCAATGTTCTTTTTGTTTTGCTTTTGCAAATATTTGCTCATTGCTGCATAAGCGGCTGGTTGGCGCAGACTGTGCGACAAAGAAGCCTTCGGGCTTGGCAATCCACCCTCTTAGAAGGTGGTGGTTGAGTTTTGCTGCCCCCCATTTGCGAATGCTGTGTGCTCAAGGCCTGAGGGTGTTCAGGATATTTGAACGTGTGGTGCGGGGTTCAGCCATTTAGCGACAAAGATATGGTTATTGCCTTTTATGGGATTGCTTTACAATCCTGTTGGTCATTTACACAAAGGAACCTGGGCGTGTACGCATATAGAACGAAACTAACACCAATACATTTGTCTGTGGGTTTGAAAGATGTCGTCAGATGACGACTTGTTGTATTCGCTGATTTTGAAGTCACTGTCCTGCTTTTCTATGTCTTGACCGGCAATGTGTTCCAATATGGTTTTATCAGAAATTTCAAAGTAAAAAATTCGCTAAAACCGGACTATCCATTCCCAAAGCAGGGGGCTTTTCCCCGATTTTTGCTTCGCACCGCGAATTTTTTCTGCCGCACAGGCCTGCGGGTAAAGCCCCGCCAGCACATCACCACGCCCAGAGGACGTGGGTTTTCAAGTTAAACCAAAGTCTCCTCCTAAATGTGGGGGATGTTCTCCCATTCCCCGTAGGGGACATTAAGCAACACTTCCCACGATGATGGCGGTGAGGCCGATGGCCAGGCAGTAGATCGAGAAATATTCGATTTTTCCCCGGCGTACGATTTCCAGCATCCAGCGGCAAGCGATCACGCCGGCAATGAAAGCGGCGATGGCGCCAATAATCATCGGGGTGACATCCACCGTGCCGGCTGCTGCCTCTTCCGACATCCGGATCACCTTCAGGAAGTTGGCCCCAAAGATGGGGATCAACACCATCAGAAAGGAAAAGCGGATGGCCTTGGTGCGCTCGATGCCGAAAAACAGGGCTGTGCTGATGGTGGCACCGCTCCGGCTGATCCCGGGAAGCACGGCAAAGGTCTGTGCAAGGCCAATCACCAGGGCGCTTTTCAACGTGACATCTTTGTTGTTTTTGGGAATGAAACGCGTGAGGAAAAGCAGGGTGGCCGTAATCAGCAACATGAAGCCAACAAAGCGGACATTCCCGTCGAAGAGGCTTTCGATCTGCTCTTCATACATCAGGCCGACGATGGCGGTGGGCACCGCAGAGGCCAGCAGCAGGAGCGCAAACTTCATTTCCGGATTCCACTGGAAGCGGAAAAAGTTAACGACCAAGGCCACGATGTCGCGCCAAAAGACGACGACCACACTCATGAAGGTGGCTCCGTGCACAATGATGTTAAAAGTGAAAAAGTCGTGCGGGTCTTCCAGCCCCCAGGCGCCGGCAAGCTCGAGATGGCCGCTGCTGCTGACGGGCAGGAATTCTGTCAGTCCCTGGAGGATTCCCAGGATCAAGGCCTCTATCCAGCTCATTAATTCTTGGGTTTGCCAGGTTTGTGTTTTTTGCCTTTGTGATGACGTGTCTGCGCCTGCCTGCCGTGCTGTTCCGGTTGCTGCTGCCCTTTCTGTTGGGGCTTCTGCTCCGTTTTTTGCTGTGTCTTCTGTTGCATCGTGTCACGCCCGCGGCCACTGCCCTCGGGCACGTTGGTGGTCTTTTTCATAATGGCATAGATCTGCATGGCATAGCCCGCCAGCACAAGGATGGGAGCCAGGGTCAGGCGGCGGAAGCTGAAAACGGCATCGTCAAACACCTCCGGATCTTCACTTGCCCCGCCAATCATCAATAAAAAACCGATCGCAGTGACTACCAGACCGGCAATCAGCCAGGTGTACTTTTTTTTATCAAACAGCAAGACGCTGCCTTGTTTTTCTCCCTGCTTCATCTCATTGGTTTCTTTTATTAATAATAATAGAGAAAATCTGTTTTTATCTTCAGGTATTTTCTTACAGCAAAAAATGTGGAAATATAACTGATGATGATGCCAAGCAACAGCACGCCGGCGAATAACGTCGCAAGCTCCCGGATGCCGGGAAAAAATGGGAGCTCAGGGATTTGCCGCTGACCCAGGTACATCGCCCCGGTAAGCAGGATGATGGTAATCACAGCTCCGATCACCCCCTGGATGACTCCGGTGATGATGAAAGGCCGGCGGATAAAGCCTTGCGTGGCGCCTACCAGCTGCATGCTTTTGATCAGGAAACGCTTGGAAAACACGCTCAGCCGGATGGTGTTGTTGATCAGGGCAAAGGCAATGATCAGCAACAGGACGCTGAAAGCCAGCAGGGCAATGCTGATACGGCGCACGTTGTCGTGCACCAGGTGGATGAGCGACTGCTGATAGTCGATCTCGTTGATCACCTCATAACCCTGCAGCCCCGCCTCAAAAACAGCCAGGCTGTCGGGGTTGGCGTAAGCGGCCTTGAGGCTGACTGAAATGGACGCGGTAAGGGGGTTGTAACCCAAAAAGTCCACGAAGTCTTCACCCAACTCTTCCATCAGGTCTTCCGCGGCCTCGTCACTCGACACGTAATGGGTTTCGTTGACGGCCTCCATCCGGCCCAGGTCGCCCCGCAGGTTCTGAATCTGCGAATCAGAAGCGTCCTCCTCAAGAAAAAGAGAAATGGAAATGCTTTCGCGGAAATGGTCTGAAAGTTGCCGGGTGTGCAGGATGACCAGGCCGAGAAGTCCCAGGACAAACAACACCAGGGTGATGCTCACCACCGTGGAAATATAAGACGACTTAAGCCGCCTGCCTATGATCTTGTCTTCCTGTCTGGCCATGCGTTACCGTGTTTGCCTGTGCGAAAATACAAAAAAAAGCACGAAAGGACGATAGGACAAAAGGACAAAAGGACAAAAGGACAAAATGTCAAAGTGTCGAAAAATCGGAGATACAATGTGTTCAAGGTTGATTGATGTGCTAGTTGCTCCATCACCCCACCACGAACCCCGTCAGGGGTTCAACACGAATAACCGCGCATGCAATGCGCGGCCAGACGCGCTACTACACGGATCTATCACGCAATGCGCGGCCAGACGCGCTACTACACGGATCCACCACGCAATACGCGGCCAGACGCACACAATACACGATCACCCACACCCCCTACGCAGCCGCTCACACACACCACGTGGCCACTCGCCTGGCCCAAAGGCCTCCATCACCCCCCACGAACCCCGTCAGGGGTTCAATACGAATAACCGCGCATGCAATGCGCGGCCAGACGAGCTAATACACGGATCTACCACGCAATGCGCGGCCAGACGCGCCACTACACGGATCCACCACGCAATGCGCGGCCAGACGCACACAACACACGGTCACTCACACGCAATGCCCAGCCAGCACACCCTGCACACCCACCCCCGCCCGCACTACACGGCCACTAACCCCAGATGTATGACATCAAAACGCTCACCACCCCCTCTCATAAGAACCCCTCAGGATACATCTGCTTGAAGTCGGAAATGCTTCCCCGGAAGGGGCTTGACCACTTCTTTAAACTCCAGGCTAAGTAAAATGGATGATGTTTTGCTAAGGTTGAAGCGTAACCCGGAAACGATCTGGTCGATACCGGCATCCGCGTTTTCCTTAAGAAAGGAGACGACCTTCTTTTCTTCAGGTGTGAGGCTGACGAAGAGGCTTGCCTGGCTTGCCTGGCGCTTGCTGCTGCCCGGTTCCCAATTCATGATGTACTGCAGATCGGCCACAAACTCATACAGGTGGGCTTTGTTGATCTTGATCAGCTTATTGCACCCCTGGCTGTATTGGTCGTGTACCTTGCCAGGAAGCGCAAACACGTCGCGGTTGTAGGTGTTGGCAATGTTTGCCGTGATCAGCGCCCCGCCCGTGATCGCCGCCTCGATGACCACCACGGCGTCACACAGGCCCGCAATGATGCGGTTTCTCTTGGGGAAGTTTTCCCTGTCGGGCCTGGTGCCGGAAACAAAATCTGTGACCAGGGCACCCCCCTCCATTAGCATTTGTCTGGCCAGCTTATGATGTGGGTGGGGATATATCCGGTCCAGTCCGTGTCCTAGCACTGCGGCAGTAGGCAAACCATACTTTAGCGCTGCCTTGTGTGCACAAGCGTCCACGCCATAGGCCAACCCGCTGATCACCAGCACCCCAAGGGCTTGCAGGTCCCTGATCAGCTCTTCGCATTTTGCCTTCCCGTATGAAGTCATGTTACGGGTGCCAATCACTGCCACGACACGAGCGTAGTTGAGGTCCGCCGTGCCTTTCACATATAACAACAACGGACCGTCTTCGCACTCCCTGAGCCGGGTTGGATAATCATCATCCAGGTAAAACAAGGCCCTGATGTCATGACGTCCGATGAAACGAAGCTCCTGCTCTGCACGATCCAAAAATGAACGGCTGCTCACGGCACGGGCCAGATGCTCGCCGATGCCCGGAATCTTTTTCAACGCTGCCGCACGCTCCTTAAATACCGCTTCCACGCCGCCACAATAGCGTATGAGCCGCCGGGCAGTGACTCCACCAACCCCAGGGATCTGTGTTAAGGCGATGCGGTATAAAAGTTTTTTACTCATACGAAGTGTTTTAACTGAATGCAACCTGGGGATTCAAGGCCGACCACCGACCCTTACAAAAAATATCCGCTAATCTAATGTCCATGTCAACGCTACTTTAGTCGGCCCAAGCCTTGATCTTTTTCCTCATCTCTGTCTTTGCAAAATAGCACCCTTAAATGGCCAATGCTATGCGGGTTTTTTTTTTGAGATGAGAAAAAACCTCTGCGACTTAACCGACGCAGTAGTATTGGGGCGACACCAAGGGCTCAGCGGGAATTAAAGAACTTTTTGTCAACCACAACGCCCTGTTCCTCAAACAAGCTTTCAATCTCATCCTCATAGGTGATTACCCTGTGGTGCAATTTCTGATCTTTCACATACGCAATCAATCTGTTTTTGGCAGAATATGAATATGTAAATGCCCCGTATTTTTCTTGCCAGCCAATAAAATCCGGGAAAAGCTTTTCTTTTTTGATGTACCTCGCTGAAGAAACCTTGATGGTTTTGATCAAAGAAGACAATGCTACTGTTGGATGGATATGTGTTAAAATGTGAATATGGTTTTCTGTGCCATTAATCCGATATACATGGCATTGTTTGTTTTTCAGCACACCCCAGATGTATCTGTACAACACCTTTTGATTTTTGGGTGTCATGGTGTTTTGCCTGTACTTGGTTGAAAAAACCAGTTGATACAATATTTGTATGTATGCGCTCACGGTTGTTTGTGTTGAACCCCGTCGGGGGTATTAGTTTAACTTGCAAACCCATGTCCTTTGGGCGTGGTTATTTTCTGGCGGGGCTTTGCCCGCAGGCCTGTGCGATATAAAAAATTTGCTGTGCGAAGCAAAAATCGGGGTTAAAGCCACACAGCTTTGGTGGTGGATAGTCCGATTTTAGCAAATTTTTTACTTGGAAACCCACAGTCTTAGACGGTGGCAATGTTCTTTTTGCTTTACATTTACAATTCTTTTCTCATTGACTGCAGAAGCGGCTGGTTGGAGCGGCTTGTGCGACAAAGAAGGTTTTGCCTTCTGGCTTGGCAATCCACCTTCTTAGAAGTTGTTATATAGCACAACATATTTGACACTTTTTGGCATGCAGTTTTAACATTATGATCGCAGGTAGTTCAACAGATATTTTTCTTTGAAATCCGCCTTTATAAACCCCTAGAGGGGGTTTCAAAGAAAAATATCACAAGCTTGATTTTCAAAATTTTAACAAAACCATAGTGTCAAATATGTTGTGCAACTTATCAGGTAGTGGTTGAATTATTATTGCACTAGTGGTTTTCGTTGGCCGCGATCAGGGGGTAGCCCCAATCTTACGCAACCCCAATACGAACCCTGACAAGGGGTCAATATAGATACCATTCGTGGTCATTAACTCCGGCAAAGGATAAACTGAAACACCAACAGATGCCCCAGCGCCAAACCGACACAAATTTATGCAAAATAATTATAAGTTGCAATATAACAGACAAAATATTATATAAAACAATTTCTATAATGCTTAGAAGCCACATAATAAACTCCATAATTTCGTAACCCCCCCCCCCACGAACCCCGCCAAGGGTTCAACACGAATAACCGCGCATGCAATGCGCGGCCATACGCGGCACTACACGGATCCGCACACGCACAGCGCGGCCATACGCGGCACTACACGGATCCGCACACGCACAGCGCGGCCACACGCGGCACTACACGGATCCGCACACGCACAGCGCGGCCACACGATGCACTACACGGATCCACACACGCACAGCGCGGCCAGACACACACCATACACCGACCCACACACGCACTACCC
>PUOJ01000111.1 GCA_003552075.1 Bacteroidales bacterium | reverse complement strand
TGCAGAAGGCTTGCGAAAAAACGCCCTCCACGATGGCTGCCATCATTGGATTGGAGGATGACATGGTGGAAGGTGTGCTGGGTGGAATCTATGATGTTGTGGTGCCAGCCAACTACAACAGTCCCGGACAGGTGGTGATCTCCGGCAGCGAGCAGGGCATCGACATTGCCTGCGAAAAGCTGAAAGCGGCCGGCGCCAAACGGGCCATGCCCCTGAAGGTAGGTGGTGCCTTCCACTCGCCCCTGATGGAGCCGGCGCGCGTTGAGCTTGCTGAGGCCATCAATCAGGCTTCCCTTGATGCACCCATTTGCCCGATTTACCAGAACGTGGATGCCAAACCGGTGACTGACCCCGCGAAGATCCGCGAAAACCTGGTGGCACAGCTTACCTCGCCCGTGCGATGGACCCAGATCATGCAACACATGATCGCCGACGGCGCAGGTGCTTTCATCGAAGTGGGCCCGGGTAAAGTGCTGCAAGGCCTCGTGAAGAAGGTCAGCCGGGATGTGGAAACCAGCAGTGCGGGTTGATGTATACCTATCTGTTGTTTGCGGCCGGTTTTGTGTTCCTGGTTTACGGGGCCAACTGGCTGGTCGACGGTGCGGCATCCATCGCTGCACAGTACCGGATCTCCCACGTGGCGATCGGCATGACGATTGTTGCGCTGGGCACGTCCGCCCCTGAACTGGTCGTGAACCTCATCGCGAGCTTTAAAGGTACTGCCGACGTGGCCGTGGGCAACATCCTGGGCAGCAACGTCTCCAATGTGTTCCTGATACTCGGTGTATCCGCGATCATCTTCCCACTGGCTGTCAGCAAAGATTCTTTCTGGAGGGACATCCCCATTGCCCTGCTGGGTGCTTTGGTGATCGGCGTATTGGCCAACGACCTGTTGCCCGGTGGGATCAGCCTATCCATGATCTCCCGCAACGACGGCATCGTGCTGATCCTGTTTTTTGTCCTCTTCATGATCTATGCCTGGGGTGTGGCCCGAAAGAAAGGTGTCGTCGAGCAGGTGCGGATACGCAAATATCCGGTGAATCTGTCCGTGGTGATGGTTGTGGCCGGGATGCTTGCCCTGGTGATCGGGGGCAGGTGGATCGTAAACGGCGCCGTGGATATCGCCGGGCGACTGGGAATTAGCGAAGCGGTGATCAGCCTGACCGTAGTGGCGATCGGCACTTCCCTGCCGGAACTGGCTGCCTGCGTGGCTGCGGCCCTGAAGAAGAATGCCGGGATGGTGATCGGCAACGTGCTAGGCTCCAATATCTTCAATGTGTTTTTCGTGCTCGGTACCAGCGCGGCGATCAAACCCCTGCCATTCAATAAGGTCCTGAACTTCGACATCCTCGTCGGCCTGGGTGCCGTGATGCTGCTTTGGCTGCTCGTGCTCAGCTCCCGAAAAAAGACCCTCCAGCGGTGGCACGGTGGTTTTTTTCTGGTATTATACGCAGGTTATCTGCTGTTTTTGTTTTACTTTCAACGGTAATGCCTGGGATGACCTCTGTTTATGGTGTTTTAACTAATTGGTTGCCTGGTGTTTGTGTTTTCAACAGGACTGCTATTGGCTTTTAGCTTTTGGCTTTCTTGCCAACAGCCAACAGCCAATAGCTAACAGCTAACAGCCAACAGCCAATAGCCTACTTAGGCCAAAAGCCTCCCTGACGGTTTGCATCCCCACTGTGTTTGAAAAAACCCGTCGTATTACCTTTCCTCATACTGCTCCCGGTAGTACTGCATATAATCGCCGGAGGTGACTTGTCGCAGCCACTCATCATTAGCCAAATACCAGTCGACGGTTTTGCTTACCCCCTCTTCGAAAGTGACCGAAGGGACCCAGCCCAGCTCATCCTTTACCTTGGAGGCATCGATGGCATAGCGCAGGTCGTGGCCTGCACGGTCTTTGACGTAGGTAATCAGCCCTTCAGACGTGCCAGGATTCCTGCCGAGCTTCTCGTCCATGATTTTGCAAAGCAGCCGGATGAGGTCAATGTTTTTCCATTCGTTGTGGCCACCGATGTTATAGGTCTCGCCGAGCTTGCCGTTGCGCACGATCGCGTCGATGGCCACCGCGTGATCTTCCACATACAGCCAGTCACGCACGTTTTCGCCCTTGCCGTATACGGGGAGTGGCTTTTTTTGTATGATGTTGTGGATGAAGAGGGGGATAAGCTTCTCGGGAAACTGGTTGGGACCATAGTTGTTCGAGCAGTTCGACAAGACCACCGGTAGTCCGTACGTGTGCCAGTATGCCCTGACGAAATGGTCGCTGGAAGCCTTGGATGCGGAATACGGGCTTCTTGGGTCATAGGGCGTTTCCTCGGTAAACAGGCCTTCGTCACCCAGCGACCCGTATACCTCGTCGGTACTGATGTGATAGAAACGTTTGTCGTCCGGTTCATCCTTCCAATGATGGCGTGCGGCGTTGAGCAGGTTCACCGTGCCCAGCACGTTGGTGTGCACAAAGGCCATCGGGTTGGCGATGGAGCGGTCTACATGGGATTCGGCCGCCAGGTGAATCACGGTGTCCGGTTGGTGCTTTTCAAACAGCGAAAACACAAAATCGCCGTCTACGATGTCGCCTTTCACAAAGTGGTAATTCTTTTCCTGCTCTATGTCGGTCAAATTAAGCAGGTTGCCTGCATAGGTGAGCTTGTCGACGTTGACAATCGTGCTGCCGGTATACTTCTTTACAAAATGACGTACGACGTGAGACCCGATGAAACCGGCACCGCCGGTGATGAGAATGTGTTGCATACAATGTTTTTTTAATGACAAAAAGACAAAATGTCAAAATGTCGAAAAGTCTAAAGGTCTAATAGTCCGGGTATGCGATGGCCTTACTCCCAGTTCCCGGTTAATCCATTAAGCCATCATTCAGATTCACTTCCCACTGCCAGGCTGTGGACATCATTTCCTTCAGGCCCCTTTCGGCTTTCCAGCCGAGCACCTTGTTGGCGGTGCCGGTATCGGCCCAGACCTTTTCGACGTCGCCGGGCCTGCGGTCGCTAAACTTCCAGTTTAGCTTTACCCTGGTGGTTTGTTCGAAGGTGTTGACGGCCTCCAGCACGCTGTAGCCGGTTCCCGTGCCCAGGTTGAAGATCTCGTGGCTTTTCTGATGCTGTTTGGCAAGCAGTCGCTCAAGAGCAACCACGTGGGCCCGGGCCAGGTCACTTACGTGGATGTAGTCACGGATGCAGGTACCATCGGGGGTATCATAATCCTTGCCGAATACTGTGAGTTGTGCTCTTTTGCCAATGGCCGTCTGGGTGATGAAGGGCACGAGGTTGTTGGGTACGCCAAGGGGCAATTCCCCAAGGAGCCCGCTTTCGTGTGCGCCGATCGGATTGAAATAGCGCAGGGAGATGGCCTCCAGGCCTCCATTGGCCTGGCAAGTGTCTTCGATGATCTCTTCTGAGATCTGCTTGGTGTTGCCATAGGGCGACATGGCGGGCTTTACCGGTGCATCTTCGCTGACCGGCAATGTGTCAGGCTGACCGTACACCGTACAGGAAGAGGAAAAAACCAGGTTCTTGGCTGCCGGGCTGTCGGTCATACAGTCCAACAGGTTGACCAGGGAGCCCACATTGTTACGGTAATACATCAGCGGATTTTCCACGGATTCACCCACTGCCTTGTAGGCCGCAAAATGAATGACGCCCTCCAGGTCGTGATGCTCCCGAAAGAAACCTTCCAGCCTTTCCCGGTTCTGCATGTCCAGCTGCACAAACTCCGGTTTAACCCCCGCAACCCTTGTGATCAGGTCCAGGATGCCCTGTTCGGAGTTAGAAAGGTTATCCAGGATGACCACCTGGTAGCCGCTCTGTTGAAGTTCAACCACGGTATGTGAGCCGATATAGCCCATTCCTCCGGTTACAAGAATTTTGCCAGCCATATTTCTTTGTTTTTATCAGATTGGCATCGTTTTTATAAATGTCAAAAGGTCAAAATGTCGAAATGTCAAAAAGTCCGGGTCTGCCATGGCCTTAGGCTTTTGGTCACTCTTTGACTGCTTAAAGGCTCCAATATTTCAACTCATTTATCTTGCTGCGGTAGATCCCCTTGATGTCCACCAGGATCCCATCACCATTGTCTTTCAGCATCGCTTTAAAATCCGCCTCCTTCAGGCTGAGGTAGGGTTCGTGGTTTACGGCGACCACCACGGCATCGTAATCTGTGGCTGGCTGCGCTGTAAGCTTAAACCCATATTCTTTAAGCACTTCTTCGGCATCCGCATAGGGATCGACCACCTCGACTGTTACGCCATAACTTTGCAGCTCACTGATCAGGTCGGATACTTTCGAGTTGCGGATGTCGCTGACGTTTTCCTTAAAGGTAACGCCCATGACCAGCACCTTGGTACGCAGGATGTTCTTGTCGGCTGCGATCAGCTTTTTCACCAGCTGCTTGGCCGCATAAAATCCCATGGAGTCGTTTACAAACCTTCCGGAGTTGATCACCTGTGGGTGATAGCGGTATTCCTTGGCTTTGTAAACGAGGTAATAGGGGTCCACGCCGATGCAATGCCCACCTACCAGGCCGGGATAAAAGTTCAGGAAGTTCCATTTGGTGCGCGCTGCTTTCAGCACGTCGTAGGTGTTGATCCCCATCCGGTTAAAAATGATGGACAGCTCATTCATCAGGGCGATGTTCACGTCCCTTTGGGTGTTTTCAATGATCTTTGCTGCTTCGGCCACCTGGATGGTCGGAGCCCGGTGCACGCCAGCCGTGATAATCAGTTCATAGGTTTTGGCAATGTTGTCCAGGGCGTCTTCATCGCTACCTGAAACCACCTTGGTAATGGTGGCCAGCGTATTCACCTTGTCGCCGGGGTTGATCCGCTCCGGGGAAAAGCCCACCTTGAAGTCCGTTCCTGCTTTGAGGCCGGATTCAGCTTCGAGTATGGGGATGCAGTCCTCTTCGGTGCAACCCGGGTATACCGTAGATTCATACACCACGTAATCGCCTTTTTTCAGAATGCGTCCCACGCTTTTGCTGGCAGCGATCAGCGGCCTGAGGTCTGGCAGGTTGTGGTCGTCGATGGGCGTAGGCACCCCCACTACATGGAAATGTGCTTGCTGCAGGTCTTCCGGATTGCTGGTGAAGGTGATGTCGCATCCTTTAAACGCCTCATCCGGCAGTTCACGGTTGGGATCCTTGTGCCGGCGCATCATCTCCACACGGTCTTCGCGGATGTCGAAGCCCACAACCTTGATTTTTTTTGCAAACTCCAGTGCGATGGGTAAGCCCACGTAGCCCAGGCCCACCACGGACAGCACGGCGTCTTTTTTGATTAATTTTTTATAAATGTTATGCATATGGGGATGGTTTTATCGGCTTATGATTTTCAAGCTATTGCTTATCTAATGTTTGTGTTTTTATTAGGACTGCTATTGGCTTTTGGCTTTCTTGCCAACAGCCAATAGCTAATGGCCAAAAGCCTACTTGCTATCAACGCCCAGTGGCAATAATCATCCTCCTGTGTGTCAAAAGTCCTGTCATGGGCGTTTGGCATCGCCGAGATCGCCATGAAATAATCATTCTCGCGTGTGTCAGTATATTGGCATGGTGCGTTTTATTTCACCTTGTTAACGGTGTTGTCTTTCAGTATATATTTTTCCTTGCTCTCCGGGCACACAGCTTCCCCACCGTCGTCGAATCGAAGACGATGCCCGTATTCGCTCATCCAGCCAATGTGTTTTGCCGGGTTTCCCACGACCAGGGCATACGGCGGCACGTCGCGGATTACGACGGCACCGGCACCAATGAAAGCGAATCTGCCGATCTCGATGCCACACACGATGGTGGCATTCGCACCAATCGTGGCACCCTGGCGCACCAGGGTCTTGACGTATTGGTCGCGCCGCACCACGGCACTCCGTGGATTGACAATATTGGTAAATACCATGGATGGCCCGAGAAAGACATCATCCTCGCAGATCACGCCTGTGTATATGGAGACGTTGTTCTGTACCTTGACGTTGTTTCCCAGTTTTACGCCTGGCGACACCACCACGTTCTGGCCAAAGTTGCACTTTTCGCCAATCTCGCAGTCGGGCATCACATGGCTGAAATGCCAGATCTTTGTGCCTTTGCCAATTTGGCATCCCGGGTCGATCACCGCGGTCTCATGGGCGAAATAGTCTTTGCTGTCTTTTTTCACGTGTTTCAGGTTTATCTTAATGTCAAAATGTCAAAACGTCAAAACGTCGAAATGTCGGGGCTTGCGGTGAGATCAGGTTGCAGGTTAAACGGATTCATCATCTGTGAACTTCTGCAAAACCGCTGCGATCCTCTGCGAGAACCCTTCAGCCTCTGCGAGAACCCTTCAGCCTCTGCGAGAACCCTTCATCCCTAATTTTATAAACCCTTTCTCATTTATTCTTAAAGAACGACAGCACTTTATCCGCAATGTAAGCCAGCTGTTCCTCATCGAGCTCCGTATGCATGGGCAAAGAGATCACGCGATCACTAAGGGCTTCGGTTACAGGGAAGTCTCCTTTGCTGTACCTTGGGTCGTGATACGCTTTCTGAAGGTGCATAGGCACGGGGTAGTAGATCATCGCCGGCACTTCGTTGGTCATCAGGTATTCCTGGAGTGCAAACCGGTCAATTCCACTGGTTTTTAGCGTGTATTGATGGAAGACGTGTGTAGAATAATCTGCGCGGTAGGGGATGGCAAGGCCCGGATGATCGCCGAAAGCGTTGTCATAATATGCTGCAGCTTTCCTGCGGTCCTGGGCATATTGGTCGAGCCGCCGCAGCTTGATGCGCAGGATGGCAGCCTGGATGCTGTCGAGGCGCGAATTCACGCCGACCTCATCGTGATAGTAGCGCACGTCCATGCCGTGGTTGACCATCACGCGCAGTTTCTTGGCCAGGTCATCATCATTTGTGAATATGGCGCCCCCATCGCCATAACAACCCAGGTTTTTTGCCGGGAAAAAAGAGGTGCATCCGATGTGACCAATCGTTCCTGTTTTCTTACGGGTTCCGTCCGAAAAGATGTAATCCGCACCAATGGCCTGGGCATTGTCTTCTATGACGTACAGGCCGTGGGATTCGGCAATGTCCATGATGGGCTGCATATGCGCACTCTGTCCAAACAGATGCACCGGAACCACTGCCTTTGTTTTTGGAGTGATGGCCTTGCGGAAGGCATCGGGGTCGATGTTGAACGTATCCGGGTCTACATCCACCAATACGGGCGTGAGTCCCAGCAGGGAGATCACCTCCACGGTCGCGACAAAGGTAAAGGACGTGGTGATCACCTCATCCCCGGGTTTGAGGTCAAGTGCCATCATGGCCACCTGTAAAGCATCGGTGCCATTGGCACAAGGGATGACGTGCCTTACACCAAGGTAAGATTCCAGGTCCTGCTGAAATGCCTTTACCTCCGGACCGTTAATGTATTTGGTGGATTTGATCACATCCAGCACTGCTGCATCCACCTCTTCCTGGATTTTCTCATACTGGCGCTTCAAATCGACCATCTGAATTTTTTCCATGGGCTATGAATTAGAAAGAATGAATTGAATATTGAACGGATTGATCGCAAAGATATAAATTATTCCACCTTTTGCTGTTATCGCCAAATGTTTTTAGTCTGTATGGTAAATAAGTTTATGTTATTACTGCTGATTGTTTTTTTGATAATAATGTTGCTGGGTTAGGGAGCTAAGTATGTTTGAGGTTAGGATGGAGAGGGCTTGAACTCCGCCGTTTATGGTAAATGTAAGATAAAGTTGCTTGACAATTAGCCTTGCTCGGCAAGTCTCCTTATATTTGTGGTAAATCGTACCGGACAAAATTAGCGCGTATGGAATTTAGAGAGCTTAAACAGATTACACTTATGGGGTTTTTGATCAAAGTGCTGGTGTCCTCCATTGCCGTGGTGATCACGGCTTATCTGCTAGGAGGCGTCACCGTGCCTGACTTTACCACTGCACTGGTTGTGGCTTTTGTGTTGGGGGTGTTGAACATGGTCTTGAAACCCGTCTTGATCATCCTGACCATCCCGGTGACCATCTTCAGCCTGGGCCTGTTCCTGCTGGTGATCAACGCCTTTATCATACAGCTCACCGGTGTGATTGTCAGTGGCTTTGTAGTGGAAAGTTTCTGGTGGGCCCTGCTGTTCAGCATCATCCTGTCCATCGTGACCTGGTTCCTGGAACTGCCGGGCAAAACACGACCACCAAGGGATGAGTTCCACGAGTACCCCCCGCACTAGTGTCATGTCCACGCTGCTTTAGCCGGCCCAGGTCTCGATCTTTTTCCTCATCTCTGCAAAATAAAACCCTTACATAGCTCATGCGATGCGCGGTTCTCTTTTTTGAGCTGAGAGAAAAAACGCTGCGACTTATGCGACACTATAGCATGGACAGGACACCAGCCTGAAACATACATAATCTATCCCTTCATGATGCACGGCATTTCCCTTCCAGGGGAAATAATGCACACGCAACCTATTCCCTTACAAGGTCTTCAAACAGGCTTTTGAACTTCTTGACCTTAGGGAGGATCACCATCTGGCAATAGCCCTGGTTAGGGTTTTTTTCAAAATAGTTCTGATGGTGCTCTTCTGCCTTGTAAAAGGCTTCAAGTGGTGTGATCTCGGTAACGATGGGGTCTTCCCATATCTTTTCTGCCTCCAGGCGGTCTTTTACCTTTTCTGCTATTTCCCGCTGGCTGTCATCATGATAAAAAATAGCCGAACGGTATTGGGTGCCCACATCCGCTCCCTGCCGATTCAGCGTGGTGGGATCATGCACCCGGAAGAATACTTCCAGCAGCTGCAGGTAACTAACTTTGTCGGGGTCAAAGGCCACCTGGACTACCTCGGCATGTCCCGTATTACCAGTTGTCACTTCGCGATAAGAGGGGTTTTTGACGTGCCCGCCAGAGAACCCTGAGGTGGCAGAATGTACCCCGCTCACCCTGTTGAATATCGCTTCAATGCACCAAAAGCAACCACCACCGAAGGTGGCCAGCGACAGTGCTTCATCTTTTCTTTCTTTTTCCATATGCAAGGGTTTTGTTTTTGCTTCCTGTGATGCAAGGATATGGGTGACGACCAGCAATAAATAAATGCTTGCGACCGCTATCCATTTAAATAAGATTATCTTAGTCTTTAAGAGTTTATGTGTCCACATATACAAATAAGTGTGTTTATTGTTCATACAATTATTGTCTGCTCCTGTCTGGTTTCAGGTTATAGCAGGTAAAACTGATACATCTTTCATTTGTTTAAGACATTACGAAATGTTGTTAATCTGTGCTTTGCGTTTTTGGTTTCTCGCAGAGGTTCGCAGAGGTTGTCGCTGAAGCTCGCAGAGGTAAAGTCACCGGGGGTAATGATCACCTCCGTGTTTCCATACTTTGGCATGGTAGTTAAACAGGCGCAACTCCAGGCCGGCATGGGCGCCAGGTTAGAAAGATGCCGTACACGAACAAGCATTGGGTTTCTTTTTGAATCAAATCATATGCTTAATCAGCGATTGATAGTCATCATCGCTCAGCTTATGCACGTTTCCATCTACCTTGTTAATGCGCATCACTTCCAGGAGCTCCTGTTGTGCTTCTTCCCCGGCATTCACTCCGGCTTCTGCCAAAGACACCGGGCTGCCCAGCTCCCGGAAAAAGTTTTTCATTGCGCGGATGGTGTCGTCCACGGTATTGGTCTGGAATGTGGCATATCCCAGCTCTTCGATGCGGTTGGGGATCCGGTTTTGCTGCAGGGTCAGCCACGCAGGGAAAGCAATGGATAGCGAGGCACCATGGGGGATGTCCCACAACACGCTCATGGCGTGTCCGATCCCGTGCACACCCCAGTCGCCTGTTTTCTTACCCTGGTTGGTCAACCCGTTGAGCGCCATGGTAGCGGCGAACATGATTTTGGAGCGGAGCTCGTAGTTTTCCGGATCAGCCATCAGCCGGGGACCGTATTCGATGGCTTCATTGATGATGGAAACAATGAAGCGATCTGTCAGGCTGGCATCTCCTTCGCCAAACCAGCCTTCCAGGGCATGTGCAACCAGGTCTACGATGCCATAGGCTGTGTAATCTGCTGGCACGCTTGTGGTATAAGATGGGTCGAGAAAACTATGTTTCGGGAACATCAGGGGATGGCCATATCCGATCTTTTTCTTTTCCTTATCGTGCTGTACTACGCCAAGCGGATTCATTTCGGAGCCGGTGGCAGCCAGTGTCAGCACGCCCAATATGGGGAGCGCCGCCTTTGGTTTGATTTTCCCGGTGGCATAGCCCCAGCACGAATTGGCAGCAGGAATTGTGATGGCAATGTATTTGGCGCTGTCGAGCACGCTGCCTCCACCCACGGCCACCACCATGTCCACACCTTCCTTACGTCCCAGTTCAGCTGCCTTGTCCACATCCTCCACGATGGGGTTTGGCTTAATGCCCTGGTATTCTACGATCTCGACACCGGCCTTTCGAAGGCTCTCCACCGTGTCATCGTATGCCCCGTTGCGCTTTACCGACCCCTTGCCATAAACAAGCAAGGCTTTTTTGCCAAGGGATGATGCAGCCTTTCCAAGTTTTTCCACTACCTGTTTCCCAAAATGCAGTTTAACCGGATTGTAAATTACAAATTGATCTGTCATAACACGTATCTTTTAATGTGGGTTCCCAGTATATAAATCATAGTCAACATGTCAAAAAGTCGAAATGTCCAAAAGCCGGCTTTTGTGATGATTGTCTGCGAGGCCGAAGTGCTGCGGCTAGGGGTTTTACAAATCTTACAAGCCAAACAGCCATTTTGTTGCCTGCTTCTATTATCATTAACAAATTTGGCAGCTGTTTTGATCAAATGCAAGGACGTTTTCTTCCTAGGATAAGGATCCGTATCCGGGCTTTTTTTTATCTTTACAATCCAAAAAAATAAGGTGAAGATTAAGGCTAAGGTTAAGGTTGAGGTTTAGGTTTAGGTTTAGGTTGGTCTGGTCAGCACTTGCCAAAGACCTGCTGAAAACCACACTTCATGGCATCCCCGGACTTTTTGACCTTTCGACCTTTTGACTTTTTGACATTTATATAACACTTATTGATATGAAGAAAAACAAAGGAAAAACAATTGCCATTCTTACGGGTGGCGGAGATGTACCGGGTTTGAATCCGGCCATCAGGGCGATCACCATCCGGGCGTTGAGAGAGGGATACCGTGTGATTGGTATTCGCAGGGGCTGGGCAGGCCTCATGGAAGTGATTCGTGACAAGAAAGCAGACAACAGCAAGAACTACATGGATTTGACTGAGGATTTGGTGAACAAGGCCGGCCGCACGGGTGGCACGTTTTTGCATACCTCCAGGACCAGGCCAAGCCATGTACCTGTCAAACATGTTCCGGATCACCTGAAAGACAAATACCAGGATGAAGTCAATGACCTGACGCCCGAAGTGCTAAAAAATATTGACTTCCTGGGCGTGGATTTTTTGATTCCCATCGGTGGGGATGATACCCTGAGTTACGGGGTCAGGATGTACCAGGAGGGCATGAAAGTGGTAGCCATACCCAAAACCATGGACAATGACGTGCCCGGCACCGATTATTGTATTGGTTTCAGCACCTGCGTGACCAGGACCATCCACATGGCAAACCTGTTGCGTACCTCTGCCGGTTCACACGAGCGAATCCTCGTGATGGAGGTCTTTGGCCGCTATGCCGGCTTTACTGCACTGCTTCCTACCATGGCAGGTGCTGCCAACCGTTGTGTGATCCCCGAATACAAGTTTGACATCGAACAGCTTACCAAGCTGCTGGTCGAAGACCGGAAGAAAAACCCCAGCAACTATTCCGTGGTTTTGGTGTCTGAAGGCGCCACATTTGAAGGGGTTGACATGATGTTCCAAAGCACCGAAAAAGACATGTACGGCCACGCCAAGCTGGGTGGTATCGGCGATGCGGTGTCTGCGCGTATCAAAGAGCTTAGCCCGAAATTCAATAAGGGGCAACGGATCGAAACGATTAACCAATACCTGGGTTACCTGGTGCGCTCAGGAGATCCCGATGCCATCGACAGCATCGTGCCCATGGCCTACGGCAATCTGGCCCTGGACCTTGTACTCAAAGGCATCCACGGGCGGCTGGTCATTCTGAAAAATGGCCGCTATGATAACATGCCCATTGACATTGTTACCAGCACCAACAAGCTGATTGACGTGGATAAGCATTATAACACGCAACGGCTTCGACCGGTGTATGAATCCTTTATCGACAAGCCGCTTTTCCTGGTTTCCTGATAACTGGTATACCAGCAATGCTTGCAGGCAACCTGTGTCAACCAACATCGCCTCGCATTGTAGCTTGGCACCACATGGCCGTTGAGATTTCCGGTAGATGTATAAAAAAAGGCTGTCAGTTTTGCTGACAGCCTTTTACTTGTTGTGAGGCAGGATATTACTCCATCATTTCCTGTATGCGCTGCTGCAATTCAGGATTTTGCTGATATTCTGCCATGATTTCTTCATATTTCTCAATTGAAAGCCCTTCTTCTTCAATGGTGCCGATCAGCACACCTTCCAGTTGGATTTGCACTTCTTCTACTGTTTCGCTTGCTTTCTCAAAGTTTTCCAATTCTTCTTCTGTGGCTTCAACTTCTTCCAGTGGCATTTGCTGGGCCTGCATGTTGATCTCATTGAATCGCTGAACAGACAGTTCGTGCTCTTCAATGGCTGCGATCATTTCATTTTGCCCTTCCTGCTGGATGCTGATTACCTGCACTACGGCATTGGCAAATTGCTGCAATTCCTCATCACTGAAACCACCGGGGTTGGCTTTTAACGGGGTTGCTGCCAGAAATACGAATGCCAGCGCGATTGCTGTAAATACATGATTCTTTTTGAAAAAACGCATAATCTTTTTTTTGGTTGTAAAATAATTCGTGTGTAGCTTTAATGCATGACAAAACTAACAAACATTTTTTCGACAAACAAAGAAGTTGACCTGATTTAACATAGATTATGATGTCCCTGCCCTCTGTAAAAATTTGTAAATTTGTTAGAAATTGCCGGGCATCAGTGTGCTAGTCGGGTCTTGTCCCTGATTGTTTAAACGTTTGTTCGCCGGGATACACCTTAACCTGTCATTGTGGGAAAACCAGCAGCCAACATAGTAGATACGCCGTTAATGAAACAGTATTATGGCATCAAGGCCAAACACCCGGATGCATTGCTGTTGTTCCGGGTGGGTGACTTTTATGAGACCTTTGGCGAGGATGCCGTGAAGACCGCCGAAATCCTTGGCATTGTGCTGACCAGGCGTGCCAATGGTGCGGCATCCTATGTCGAGCTTGCCGGCTTCCCGCACCACGCCCTGGAAACGTATTTGCCCAAGCTCGTTCGTGCGGGCCAGCGTGTGGCCATATGTGATCAGCTTGAAGATCCCAAGCAGGCAAAGAAGATTGTGAAACGGGGTGTTACAGAGCTTGTCACCCCGGGAGTGGCCTTTAGCGACAAGGTGCTAGACCACAAGGAAAACAATTTCCTTGCCGCATTGCATTTTGCTTCCGGCACCATGGGCATCGCATTCCTGGATGTCTCCACCGGAGAATTTTTGGCAGATCAGGGCCAGGCAGAATACATCGACAAACTGCTACAGAGCTTTCGTCCAAGTGAAGTGGTCGTGCAAAAGAGACACCAGGGGAAGCTTATGGCTCAGTTTCCTGGTAAATACCACAGCAGCAGCCTGGATGACTGGGTGTACACCCGGGAATTTGCGGATGACTTGCTGCTTAAACATTTTGGCACAGTCTCTTACAAAGGGTTTGGGATCGAGGAGCTGCCTGAGGGGATCATTGCTGCCGGTGCCATCATGCAGTATTTGCAGGATACCCGGCACGATAACCTCGGCCACATCAACAAGATATCGCGTATCGATGAGACCCAACATGTATGGCTTGACCGGTTTACGATCCGTAACCTGGAAATCCTGGATTCGCTCAATGAAGATGCCACTACCCTGAAGGAGGTTCTGGATCATACCATTTCGCCAATGGGAAGCCGCCTGCTGAAACGCTGGATCATTCTTCCACTGAAGGACAAAGAGAGGATCCGGGAGCGGTATGCGGTCGTAGAACGCCTGCAAGAAGACAAGGAGCTGGCGGATGAGCTCCGGCTTCACCTGAAACGTGTGGGAGACATGGAGCGTCTGATTTCCCGTGTGGCCGTAAAAAAGGTTAACCCTCGTGAGCTGCTTCAGATCGCGCGGGCACTGGAAGTGACTGCGCCCTTGCGGGAGAAGTGCCTGGCAAGTGGTTGTGCTCCCCTGCAGCGGCTTGCAGAGCAACTGAACCCCTGTGGGATCATCAGGAAGCGGATATCAAGGGAAATCAAGGAAGATCCACCGGTTGTTGTATCCAAGGGGAATGTGATTGGTGACGGTGTTTCTGAAGAGCTGGACCAGTTGCGCGACATGGCCTATTCGGGCAAAGATTACCTGGCTTCCCTGCGGCAACGTGAAATTGAACGTACGGGTATCCCATCAATCAAAATATCCTTTAACCAGGTTTTCGGATATTACCTTGAAGTGACCAACACGCACAAAGACAAGGTGCCGGAAGACTGGCAACGCAAACAAACCTTGACCAACTCCGAGCGCTATATCACCCCGGAACTTAAGGAGTACGAGGAGAAGATCCTCAGTGCGGAAGAAAAGATCATGGCACTGGAGGAGCGATTGTTTGCAGGCCTGGTGGCTGCAGTAGCCGAATATGTGGAGCCCATACAGGTGAATGCCCATGTGATTGCCCGCCTGGATTGCCTCTTGTGCTTTGCGGCCATTGCAAGCCAATATGGCTACACGCAACCCGAGATCAATGATTCCTGTGTGCTGGACATCAAAGGTGGAAGGCATCCTGTGATCGAACACCAGCTTCCGCCAGGGGAGGCTTATGTGGCCAATGATGTGTACCTGGATAATGATAAACAACAGATCATGGTGATCACTGGCCCCAACATGTCTGGTAAGTCTGCATTGCTTCGGCAAACAGGGCTCATTGTGCTCATGGCCCAGATGGGCAGCTTCGTGCCTGCCGATAAGGCCAGCATAGGCATCGTAGATAAGATCTTTACCCGTGTTGGGGCCTCAGATAACATTTCCAGCGGCGAATCTACCTTTATGGTGGAGATGAATGAGACGGCGAGCATTTTGAATAATATC
>PUOJ01000080.1 GCA_003552075.1 Bacteroidales bacterium | reverse complement strand
CGTGTTCCTGGATCATGGCGGTCATTTGCGAGGAGGCCAGCTCACGCAGGCGGTGGGCGTTGGCGATGATGGGTTCGCAGGCGATTGGGTTCCGTTTTTGGGGCAAGGTGGTGCTGGCTCCACGGCCGGTTTCGAAGGGTTCGCTGAGCTCGCCGATCTCGGAGCGCATCAGGGTGGCCACTTCGGTGGCGATTTTAGCCAGTGTGGAGGCCAGCATGGCCATCCACGACACCAGTTCTGACCAGCGGTCGCGGGCGGTGTGCCAAGTGATGTCGGGGACACCCAATCCCAGCTCTTCCATCATCAATCGTTGGACTTCCGGGCCTTTGTTTCCCAGGGTGGCAAAAGTACCTACTGCGCCGGCGCATTGCCCCACCAGCAGCCGGGGTTTCATTTCCTGTAGCCGTTGTTGGTGGCGCAGCATTTCATCCAGCCACACAGCGGCTTTGTACCCGAAGGTGATGGGGGCGGCCAGTTGCTGGAAGGTGCGACCGGCCATCACGGTGTTGCGGTGTCCGCGTGCCAGTGTGGCCAGGGCATGGATGATGCCGTTCTGGTCTTCTTCAATCAGCCGGAGGTCATCCCGGACTTGCAGCACTGTGCCGGTATCCAGGATGTCCTGCGTGGTCGCGCCGTAATGCACCCAGCGGGCGGTTTCGGCATCGCAAAGCCTGGTTAGCTGCTTCACAAAAGGCAGAATGGGAAACCCGACCTTCTCAAATTCCGCCTGCATGGCCTCCGTGTCTAACTTTTCGACGCTTGCGGCTTGCTGCAGGCGCTCCGCCACCCCTTTGGGGATCACCCCAGCCTGTTCCTGGGCTTTGGCCAGGGCGATTTCGGTTTTTAGCCAGGCGTCGAATAAGGATGCGTCGGAGAAGGTGGCACGCATGGCGGGGGTGGAGAAGATGTAGTGAAAGTATGTTGAATTTATAAATGCAGATGTCATTGGTTTGCTAATAGCATTTTGTTTAACTGTTTGTTTAAAACTCTTGGTTCTTGTTCAATTATGTCCTCGGAAGCCTAGTAATGTCAAGGCTGTAAGCAAATTTATGTTACTTTAAATTTACGCAATATTTAGGCATTGATTAAAGCATTCTTAATATCAAAAGGTCTTTTCGTATAAGCTAAAAATACTCAAGACTACTGGTATTTAATGATTTTTTGTTCTTGAAAAGTTGTCATTACATGGGCAACCATCTATAATTTCATCTATCGGTATGATTCAACATCCATAAATGGCAAAGTAATGTCATTATTATCAGGATCATAAACCTTGATTGATGTAAGGAGGCGATTAACATCTTCAATAACATTATCCTTGTTTTTTGAGCTAAAGAAAAACCTTGCAACAACGTGATCTACAGTTCCATAATTATTAATTCTTTCACCCTCTTTTTTTGCAAAGTGATGCCCAACATATGTTTGTAATTTTTCTAATTCGCAATTAATTTGTATTTGACCGATTAACCCAACATCACCTAAAAGAAAAGGATTAACTGAAAAATGGTTCATAAAGCCTTTATCAAGTCCATCAAGTGACTCATCTTCTACATATCCCTTAATAGCGTAAGTAGTCAATATGTCTGATAAATCTACACCTGTAATATGCGAAATTAACCTCCACTCTTCACCTCCCCCCAACCTAAATGATGGATCAAAAAACTTAAACCCCCCATTGTGATAAAATGCAGTAAATGATAAAGGCCCATTATAAATACCTAGACTCTTTATTAGATTTTTGATTTTGTGATCAGCTTTCTGCAAATACTCTCTTGTGTATTTAGATGGGTAAACTTTACCGTTTATACAAACCCTCTCGCTATTTTTGAAATATGCGTGTGTGTCAGATACAGATGACAAATAAATTTTGCCATTATTAACATAATATTTTGCGCATAACTGATCTGCATCAACATACTCTTGAATTATTAATTCTTTTCTGTCAGAATTGTTTAGTGCATGATTAATAGCGTCTGTTAGTTGACCAGCCTCTTTTACAATTGTAAATCCTCTAGATGCTCTTCCATCAGCTGGCTTCACAACAATAGGATAACTTAGATCACTATTCTTGGTCAAAGATTCATCAAATTCAATTCTTTCAACAACCCCCACGCCATTATCAACACATAATTTATAAAACAAATCCTTGTTTGTCAAAAACCTAAACTGATCCTGAGTTCCATAGCAAGGTAAACCTAATGCTTCGCAAACTTCTACATATGGTTTTTGGCCAGGGTCAATGCAGTAATTCATTATCCCATCCGCTTTTATACGCCTAGCCAGTGCTATGATTTTTTTGGTGTCTTTGATACTTATGTTATGGCTTTCATTCGCATATTGTTTTCCTGGAGAGTCAGCAAGATAATCAATGCAAACAACATGTGCTCCTCTGCGCCTAGCACGTTTTATTATTTCTATCTGCTGCGCTAAACCGCCAAAGACAATTAATTTTTTATCTTTTAAGTCTTTATTCATGGTTGATTGATTTTATGTTATAATAATTAAGTAATACGTTAATTTCATTATACTGAAGTTTGCTGATTAACACACTGTTATTGCGGCTTAATAAGAAATGCTCACCTGGGTAACGTATTGTGTTTTGCTGATTTGTTTGTTTTAATTCTTCAATAAAACCATTTATCTGATCAAAGTATTTTTTTCTGTTTATCAGAAGGAAAGGGTTAATCAATAAGATAAGTTGCCCATTTTTTGAATAATTTGTGATAGTATTTAACGGTTTCACACCACCAGCAAACCCTGACCCTGTCAGTAACCCGGCTAAAAGGTCAACAATCATTGCTAAACCAGCACCTTTATGTTTACCTATAGGCATCATCGTTCCTTTGATTGCCTTATGAGGGTTGTCTGTTGGGGCTCCATGTTCATCCAGTGCCCATCCCAGAGGGATTTTTTCATTATTTTTTGAGGCCAATCTTACTTTGCCCCTTGCAACATTGCTTACAGCCATATCAAGGATTATTGGTGCTTTGCCTTCAGGCGCGGGAAATCCATACGCTATCGGATTCGTGCCAAAAAGAGGTTTTGAACCACCCCAGGGAGCAATTGCAGGGGCAGAATTCGAAAAAATGATGCTGATGAAACCTTGATTAGCGGCTTTGTTACAAAAAAAGGCAGCCGTGCCAAAATTATTACTGTTTCTGACACCTATTGCCGAAATTCCATTTTTCCGTGCTTTCTCGCCCGCAAAGTCTATTGCTTTCCATGCCGCGACCTGCCCAAAACCGTGATTCGCATCATAAATTGCCAACCCCGGGGTGTCAACGATTTTTTCCAAAGGTGTTTTTGGATTCAGAAAACCACTTTTTATTTTATCTACATAAATGGGAAGTCGCGTAATACCATGTGTGCCCTTACCCCTTCTGTGAGCGTAAACAATGGAGTCAGCAACTATTTGTGCATGTTCTTCTGGCGCATTACAGGAAATTAAAACCTGCTTACTGATTCGCTCAATTTCCGAAAATGAAACTTTTATAATCATTTGCAAATACTAATAAAAGGAAGAGGTAATGGCATCTGGGTAATAACTCTCAATGACACGTTTAACCAACCCCACCTGCTTTGCCCGTTGTCT
>PUOJ01000015.1 GCA_003552075.1 Bacteroidales bacterium | reverse complement strand
GCGTCCTGGGCACCTTTATGGCAGGGTCCAATGCCGTGTCCAACATGCTGTTTTCCCTGTTTCAATATGCCGTGGCAGAACAAACAGAAATATCGCGGATCATCGCGGTGAGCCTCCAAAACTTTGGTGGTGCCGCCGGCAACATGATCGGCGTGCACAACATCATTGCCGCCTGCGCCACCGTTGGCCTAACCGGCCTGGAAGGAGAACTGCTGAAAAAGAACCTGATTCCGGTCCTCATCCTGGGCCTGCTCGGCGGAGCCATCGGGTTCATCCTCATCCACACCGCCGGAAGCCAGCTGTTTTGACCACGGCACGTGCAAGGTATTCGCAATATGTCAGGTCATCGCCAGCTTTGTTTGTGTTTAAAGGCTGGCTGTTGGCTTTTAGCTTTTAGCTGTTGGCTATTGGCTATTGGTTATTGGTTGTTGGCTCTTAGCTTTTGGCTGTTGGCTTTTGGATGCCCCCAGGAATTTTCGGCCATTCCGGTTGACAGCGAATGGCACCTGATACCCCTAAAGCCATTAGCCCAGCGACTTTTCGACCTTTTGGCATTTCGTCTTTTCGTCCTTTGGTCTTTCCGCCCCCTGGACTTACACAATGTCGTTTGGCACCAATCTGCTGCTTTCTACAAATCCGGAAGCTCATCGTAAGTCACCCGCTCTATGGCTTCGGGCGTGTTCCTGTCCTGCCGCGCGTAATTGAGTTTGCGCGAAACCGGGTGCGCGTTTATACCATGCTCCCCCGCAGGCTGGATCATGTCTTTCACGGTTGCGTGGGGCGTATCGGGATCCACCCAGGCGGTCTCTGCATCACGGGGGAGGATCAGCGGCATTCTATTCTTTTGGTTGTGGATGATGGCCATTAAGGAATTGGCTGGCGTGGTGATGATGCTGAAGGTTTGGATCATCTCACCGGTATGCTTGTCCGTCCACAGATCATACAGGCAACCCAGGGTGAACATGTCGTCGCCATCGGGATAGATGAAATAGGGATACTTCTTGCCATCGTGCGCACGCCATTCAAAAAAACCGTCTACAGGCAGCAGGCAGCGTTGGCTGCGGATGCTTTTGCGGAAGGAAGGCTTTTCAAAGGCCGTTTCACCGACTGCATTCAGGGTGCCGTTCCGGAGTTTCTCGGCCAGCTCGCGGTCTTTGACCCAATGCGGAATCAGTCCCCAGCTCGCAAGCATCATGCCATCGTGACCAAAAACCGGAAGGTTGGGATGGGCGAAGCCACTGACAAAATAGTAGGTGGGCAATACATCATCTCCTGCTTCATTACCAGCAAGTTGCTCCTTCCAGCCCGGTGGCAGGATGCCCTGGTAACGTGCAGCCAGCTTACCGGCTCTCTTTTCCATAAAAGCAATCGAATAGCACATGAAATACTTGGTTTTGCTTTTTGTTTTCCGGAACACACCCACCCATCTTCAACACTCCTATTAGGTTGTGGCACAGGATTCTATTTTCACCTGTCCAGCAGATCAGGCAACAGAAACAATAAGCTGTAATCCGCCATCCCAAAGATAACGGATTACAGCTTAAAAAAACATCGTCTTGCTGCTGGTTGTTTACGCCCCGCCTATCTGCATCTCATGAATGCGGAAGGTGGGTGCCGTAAAGGACCTGTTCATGTCGATGTCGTCGGCCATCATGTCGATATTGTGGAGGATGTCGCTTGCGCTCCCGGCGATGGTAAGTCCCTGCACGGGATGCACGATGCGTCCGTTTTCCACCCAGAAACCACTGGCGCCACCGCTGTAATTGCCGTTCACCGGGTTGATGCCGTATCCGGTAACCCCTTTCAGCAGGAGGCCGCGGCTGGTGTTGGCGATGATATCCTCTGCCTTGTGGGGGCCGGCTTCCACATAGAGATTATGCGTGCTGATGCCCGGCAGGCTGGTAAATCCACCCCTTGAGGCATTGCCTGTGCTTGCCACACCCGCCCGGTTGGCCGCATAGGTATTGTAAAGGAATCCACGAAGGACGCCTTTCTCTACCAGGGTACGGGTGGCCGTGGGCACCCCTTCGCCGTCGAAAGGCTTGCTGCCGAGCCCTTTGGGCCGCAGGCCATCATCCACGATGGTAAGTAGTTCTGAGGCGAACTGTTCATCCATGGAGTCCTGCAGGAAGCTTGCTCCCTGCTGCACCCTGTTGCCGTTGATGGCCGTGATGATACCACCGATGATCGACCTGGCCACGGCGGGGTCAAAAATTACAGCCGCACGCTGTGTAGGCACCATCTGTGGATCCAGCATCTCATAAGCCTTTTTGGCCGCTTCGGCAGCAATGCTCTCTAGTGACTCAAGATCGGAGAAAAAACGACGCGAACAGAACTCACTGCCCGTATGACGCTGATCGCCTTTTTCTGCGACCACCCCAACCCCTATGGAACAGGATCCGGCCTGATAGCTCTTGGACAAGCCCCGTGAGTTGGCAATGAACATCCGCGATTCCCGCTCCCCGAAAGAAGCGCCTGAACTGTTTTTGATGCGTTCATCCTGCATGGCCAGTGCTTCGAGCTGCAGGGCCATGTCGATTTTCTTGTCGATGGAGACCTTTGCGATCTCCGGGTCATAGAGTCCCTCCACCTCATGGTGAGCCTGCTCACCAGGCAAGGCATTGTATTCATCCGGTGTGGTCAGCTTGGCAAATGCGATGGCCCTTTCCAGGGTGTCATCCAGCGATCGCTCACTTAAATCATTGCTATGGCTGAATCCCATGCCGCCATCCACGATGACGCGAAAACCCACACCGCCCGTGTCTGACTCCTGAACGGTTTCCAGGTCTTCCTGGCGCACCCGTATTGACAGGTTGCGGCTGGTCTGCAAATACACCTCCACTTCATCTGCTCCCCGACGCAAACCCCTGTTAACCAGTTTTTCTGCTAATGCTTTATAATCCATGATTGTCTCTTTTTGAATCGTTCATAAAACTGCTTTGCTGAGACCTTGCGTCAGGCCCTGCTGCCTCCCACGTTGATGCCACGTATACGTACGGTGGGCTGCCCGGCAGTCACTTCTGCCATCTGTCCCTTGCCACAGATCCCAGGTCCGAATGCCAGGTCATTGGCCACGGCATCGATGTTGGAGATGACCCCCATGCACGAACCGATCAGGGTGGCGCCCTTCACGGGAGTGGTTTTGCGGCCATTCTCGATCAGGTAGGCTTCGCGGCAGGTGAAGTTAAACACCCCGGTCACAGGGTTTACGCTGCCGCCGCTGAGGCTTTGGACATAAAGACCGGATTTGGTGTCTGCAAGGATGTCTTCGGGGGTATCTTTTCCGGGTTCAATAAACGTGTTGGTCATCCTTGGGATGGGATAGTGGCGGAAAGATTCGCGTCTTCCGTTTCCGGTGCGCGCCATGTCCAGCTGTTTGCTGCTGAGGATATCGGTCATGTAGCCCTGGAGCACGCCTTTGTCAATCAGCACGTTGCGTTGCGCCTGCGTGCCTTCGTCATCAAAGTTGATCGTGCCCCGGTAGTTGGGCAGGGTACCGTCATCCACCATCGTAAACACGTCGGTGGCCACCTTTTCGCCCATCTTGCCGGTGAAGGCACCGATGCCCCTGGCGATGTTGTCTGCCTCGAGCGGGTGTCCCACCGCTTCG
>PUOJ01000042.1 GCA_003552075.1 Bacteroidales bacterium | reverse complement strand
TGCACCAACAAGTATGAATGATGGGCAACTATAAAAGACTCAGAAAAACCGATGACCGCATGATATTCGGCGTTTGCGGTGCGCTGGCAGACTATTTTGACATGGACCCCACCCTGATGCGGATCATTTTTGTGATTCTTTTCTTCATGGGCTTGATTGGCTTGATTTTTTACCTCATCCTGGCCATTGTCATCCCATCGCGATAAAACGCCATCCCAATAAATACCTTCTTTTTATTATATTTGTAAACAGATTTAGCTATTTAAATGGCTTTGATTGAACGAAACCACAAACAGATAGCGAGACCACAAAGAGAGACAATGAAGAATTACTC
Organism: Bacteroidales bacterium; assembly: GCA_003552075.1. Taxonomy (GTDB): domain Bacteria; phylum Bacteroidota; class Bacteroidia; order Bacteroidales; family UBA7960; genus PUPG01. The sequence goes on along the minus strand of PUOJ01000042.1, from coordinate 15,406 downwards.
AGAAAGCATAGCCAAACGGTACGACAGCCTTTCGAAGGAAGACTGTTGTCTTTCCTGCGGCGGGGCATTTTCATTCACGCACATTCAGCCAGGGAATATTTGTATTGACCTGGGTTGTGGACGGGGACATGATGTGTTGCGCATGGCGCTCCTGGCTGGAGAAAAAGGCTTTGCATATGGTGTCGATATATCTGACGGGATGATGGACACGGCAAAGGACCAGGCTGAAAAGATGGCCATTGAAAACATCCTTTTTGTCAAGTCGCCGCTGGAAGCCATTACACTGGATGATTCCATTGCAGACGTGATCATCTCCAATTGCACCATTAATCATTCGCTCAACCAGGGAAAGGTATGGCAGGAGATTGCCAGACTTTTGAAGCCAGGTGGCTATTTTGTGGTGAGCGACATCTATGCCATGGAGGAGGTACCGGAGTCATTCCGCAACAACCCGGAGATGGTGGCGGAATGCTGGGCTGGCGCAGTGACCAAAGCCGAATACCTGCTCAACATCAGCAAGGCCGGGTTAAAGGATGTCGAAGTTTTGGAGGAATCAGCGCCTTATGAAAAAGGACAGATCAAGGTAGCGAGCTTCACGATCAAAGGCAAGATGAACGGTTAACACATTGCAGGGAATACACCTGAAAGCATGAATCAGACTGATTAATCACAAAATAAACAACATACCAATGAAAAGCCTATTAAAAAAAGAGATCAAGGATACAAAAAAGAAGCAAGGCAGCCAGGCACAATGCTGCGCCAAGACTGCAGTTGCCCAGGCAGGCTGCCACGACTAACCCCTCCTATCCGCACCACGCATGGAGCCATCCAGGCATAACATCATTTCAGCGATCAAGGACACCGGGCAATATGTCATTGCGAACATTTTGTCAGGTCATGCCGACATCATCAACGAAGCTGAATGGCAAATGCTGCAAGACGGCCGGAAAAATTTCCCGGACAGCTTTGTTGAGAAAGGCTATGTCATTGATCCGGTGAAAGAGCAGCAACGGTTTCAGATGGCCTACATTGACTTCCTTGAACAGCGCGACCAGGAGGAAGTGCAGGTCTTCTTCGTGCCCACCTACCTGTGTAACTTTAATTGCGCCTACTGCTACCAGGCCCCTTACCTGAGCGCTCCTGAGCGCCTTACCCGGGAGGTGATTGATGCTTTTTTTTCATACCTCGATCGGCATATGCACCCGCGCAGGCATTACATCACGCTTTTTGGTGGTGAACCGCTTTTGCCCGGCCAGGCTTACCGCGAATCGATCGCTTATTTTCTGAAACAGGTAAAGATGCGTGACCTTGACCTGGCCGTGGTGACCAATGGTTACCACATCCCCGAATACCTGGATTTGCTTTCTGAGGTCAGGATCCGGGAGATACAGGTCACGCTTGACGGCACCGCAGAGGTGCACGACCAGAGACGCAGGCACAAGCAGGAAGGTAATAGTTTTCAGCGTATTGTTGCTGCCATTGATGACGTGATGGATGCAGGGATGCCTGTCAACCTGCGCATGGTTGTCGACAAGGAGAATATTTGGAATTTACCGGAGCTGGCCCGGTTCGCCATAGACAGGGGCTGGACGGAGTCACCGCTGTTTAAAACGCAACTTGGCCGGAATTATGAATTGCACCACTGCCATAGCGGCACGTCCAAATTGTATTCGCGACTCTCCCTCTATCAAGACCTATACAAACTCCTTCAGCAGCATCCGGAAATCATGGCCTTTCACAAGCCGGCATTCAGCATTGCACGTTTCCTTAAAGACAATGGCCGTTTGCCGGATCCCCTGTTTGATGCCTGCCCGGCCTGCAAGGGTGAGTGGGCTTTTGATTATCAGGGCAAGATATACAGTTGCACCGCCACTGTGGGCAAACCAGGCGAGGAACTGGGCACCTTCCATCCGGATATTTCCCATCGGGATGAAAGAATCAGGACCTGGCAGAAGCGGGATGTGCGAGCCATTGAGGCTTGCCGCGACTGCAACCTGCAGTTGGCTTGCGGCGGTGGATGTGGTGCAGTAGCCAGCAACAATGAAGGAAATATCCTTGCACCGGACTGCCGCCCGGTAAAAGAACTGGTCAGCCTGGGGGTGTGCCATTATTTTGATCAGGATGCATCCCGTTGACCATTCGCCTCCCCCTTTTTTCTTATTTTTGCTGCATGCATGCCCTGAACACATATTCCTTTTTCACCAGACGCATTGTGTGGCTTGTCGCCATAATCCTCACCGTGTTGCTATCCGCCTGCGACGATGACGAAGTGTGCGAAGAAATCACGGCCAACAACCTGCGTATCGGCTTTTATCCGGCCGAACAGGAAGATGAGGAGTTCTGGGCAACCATCGATTCCCTGATGGTGCATAGCCTGGAAAAGCCTGATGACCCCGTGCATGACACCCTATATACAGTGTCAAGCCTGGAATTGCCCCTGAACATCCATGCCAGCAGTGCTGCATTTGTGATTGACTTTTTTCACGCCCGGGACACCCTATGGTTGCAATACAATAAAGAAACACACCTGATTTCAGTTGAATGTGGATTCACGGTCTTTTTTGATATACAAGAAGTTGAACATACCACTCATTATGTTGAGGGCATTTCCCTTGAAACATCTGAAGTAACAAGCACATTGGATGAACATATTCAAATATTTGTTCCTGATACCATTCCTGGCAATTAGCCAGCTTGCAATGACCGAAGAAGGGCATGACACGTTGTTTGTACCATCGGTGCGGCTTGGTGTCGATGTATCCGGTTTTGCCCGTCACCTGATCGAACCGGAAAGCATCACTGGCGAGATCACGCTGGATGTGGAGTGGCGCAAAAGCCATTTTTTTGTGGTAGAAGGCGGCCTGATGGAGGTAGATGTGGAAAAAGAAACCCATGTCTATCAAGCAGATGGTTATTTTATGAGGATTGGTCCCGACTTCAACATCCTTGAGCGCAACCCCGACAGCCCCAACGACGTCCTGCTGGTGTCCCTGCGATATGGATATGGAAAACTGGAGCATGAAGCCCCCTTTATTATGTTACCGTCACCCTATTGGGGGGGACGTGAAACCGCCATTCCACCTGAAACCTATCAGGCACATTGGCTGGAAGCCGGCATAGGACTCAAAACAGAAATATGGCGCAATCTCTTTTTGGGATGGAGCCTGCGCGGCAGGTTGATGCTATCTGATACATCATCACCCGCCATGGACCCCTATTTAATCAGCGGCTTTGGCAAATCAGACAACAATACAAGCCTTTCGCTTCAATACCAAATCATGTACCGGCTGCCCCTACAATAAATACCAGCCTTCCATACCTCCCTGCTAATCGAACCCTATCCCTGGCGGGACCTGATGCCATGCTGTTCAAAAAGGCAGGAATCACAAGCCTTTTTTGTCCAATGATGATATCTCCGGGCAAAGCCACCTCCCGTATGCTGACTCATCTTGCCTGATGTCTGATGCCAGCAGCAAAGGCACATGAATCCACATGCATTGTGGACAAAGTAATCATGGCATCACCACATGCTTTTCTTTTGATAAACAAAAAATAATTCATAACTTGTGGGTCAAAACATGCGCGCTATCTGATTGCTCGCCAAACATTCCGACATGGACAACGCCGAACAACCCATCGTACTCGCCACAACAGACTTTACGGAAATCAGTGACTATGCCATTGATCATGCTGCGACCATGGCAAAGATCCTTCACGGCAAAGTACTTCTCTTGCATGTGATTGACAAATATACGCACCGGATGCTCAAACGTGAAGGAAAACCTGAAAGCTACGTCAACGAAAAACTGGAAAACATCAGTGAGCAGATTAAGGAGAGTCATGGTGTAGAAAGCATTGTCGTCGTGAAGAAAGGAAAGATTTTTCAGGTTATAGCAGAGGTTGCCAAAGCATACGATGCCCTGCTGCACTTCCTGGGCACGCACGGGAAAAAGGGCATTCAGTGGATTGTGGGCAGTTTTGCACTGAAGGTGGTTAAGAAATCACCGGTACCAGTAGTTGTCATTCAAAAACCGGCCGGGAATATTAACTACAAGCACATTGTGTACCCACTTGACCCATTGCCAGGTTCCAAACAAAAGGTAAAATGGGCAAAAATCCTGCACCGCGCTGCCGGGTCACATTTCGACATCTTTATCGACAATTACGGCGATGGCCCCACAGATAAGAAGCTCAAGGCCGACCTGAATCAGATATGCGAGATCCTTAAGCACCACAATATCCCTTACGACACGCATTGCGCCAGGCCAAGCGGTTCTTTTGGCCTGCAGGTAGTGGAGTTTGCCAACAAACAACAGGCTGACGCCATCATGATCACCTCTGATCCCGATAAGCTGACTTGCAACCCATTCAACAAAGAAGAAGAAAGGGTCATGTACAACAAGGAAAAGATCCCGGTGATGTTCATCAACTCCAAAAACCTGAGCTTGCTCATCGGCGGACCGTAATGCCTTGCTGAGGCATGATCAGGCAATGAAGGGACACATGCCACTGGAAGATGAATAACAAAAAATGCCGGAGCGACACCGGCATTTTTTTTATATTTACCCGTTCAAGCAAATCACAGAATGAAGGGGTTTCAATGGAAAAGGAAGAAGCAAAGAAGCGCATTGAGCAGCTGACCAGGGCGATCAATGAGCACAATTACCGGTATTACGTGCTGGCCGATCCTGAAGTCAGCGATTACGAATACGACATGCTCATGGAAGAGCTGCAGGAGCTGGAGAAAACGCATCCGGAACTGGCAGGCAAGAACTCACCAACTCAACGCGTAGGAGGCCAGGTGACCAAAAAGTTTACAGCCAGAAAGCATACCTATCCCATGCTTTCCCTAAGCAATACCTATAGCCAGGAAGAGGTCATCGCTTTTGATGAGCGCATCAGGAAAGGCATCCAGGAAGATTATGCTTACGTGTGCGAACTCAAATACGACGGGGTAGCCATATCGCTGACCTATGAAGATGGCGAGCTGGTTCGTGCCGTAACCCGCGGCGATGGTGTCCAGGGGGATGAGATTACCACGAATGTGCGTACCATCAAAAGCATTCCGCTCGTGTTGCGGAGCAGCCCGGCCGCAAAACTCGAAGTCCGCGGTGAGATCTATATGCCCCACAAAAGCTTTCTTCATCTCAACGATGAAAAAGAAAAACAGGATGAGAAACCATTTGCCAACCCGCGCAATGCGGCAGCAGGCACGCTGAAGGTACAAGACTCGGCCATTGTGGCGTCACGCAACCTGGATTGCTTCATCTATGCCGCCTATGGGGAAGACCTGCCTTTCAACACCCACTGGGAAAGCTTGCAAACCCTGAAAAAATGGGGGTTTCGTGTTTCTGAGGATGTCAGGTTGTGTCGCACCATCGATGAGGTCTTTGCATTTATCAATGAATACGCAGACAAAAGAAGCACGCTGCCTTATGATATTGACGGCGTGGTCATCAAACTCAACAGCTACGCTCAGCAAAAGACCCTGGGATATACAAGTAAGTTTCCCAGGTGGGCTATTGCCTATAAATACAAAGCTGAAGTGGCTATGACAAAGTTGAATGCCGTCAGCTTCCAGGTCGGAAGAACCGGCGCAGTGACCCCCGTGGCCAACCTGGAGCCCGTGCTTGTTGCTGGAACAACGGTAAAAAGGGCATCCTTGTATAACGAAGAGAGAATGGCCGATCTTGATCTCCATCGGGGAGACCTTGTATATGTAGAAAAGGGTGGTGACATCATTCCCAAGGTCACCGGTGTGGATACCAGCCAGCGGCCAAAGGGAACTGAAGCGGTAAGCTTTGCCACCCACTGCCCGGAGTGTGGCACCAAACTGGAAAAAAATCAAGCGGTGCATTATTGTCCGAACACCAGTGGATGTCCGCCACAGATTCAAGGGAAAATAGCACATTTCATCAGTCGCAGGGCCATGAACATCGAAAGCCTGGGACAGGGGAAGACCGAATTATTGCTTTCAAAAGGGATCATACGCAATGTGGCTGATTTATACGACCTTCAGTATGAGGACCTCATCGGGCTGGAAAAAACCATCGTCCATCCCGACACCCTCAAGGAAAAGAAGGTCAGCTTCAGGGACAAAACCGTAAAAAACATCCTGGAGGCCATCGACAGGTCACGTGACGTGCCTTTTGAGCGTGTGCTCTATGCCATTGGCATCAGGCACCTCGGAGAAACGATGGCGCGCAAACTCGCCCATGAATTTGGCGACATAGATAAACTGATGAATGCCTCACGGGAAGATCTGCTGGCGGTGAGAGACGTGGGAGAAAAAGTAGCGGATAGCATGTTGAATTTCTTTGAGGAAGAGGAGAACTTGCGGTTGATCCAACGCCTGAAAGATGCCGGCCTGCAGTTCCAAACTGCCAGGGATGAAGAAGAGAAACCCTCCGGTGGCCCCCTGGAAGGCAAGTCCTTCGTGGTGTCTGGCGTATTTTCAAATTTTTCCCGGGACGAAATGAAAGCTTACATCGTCCAACACGGCGGAGAAATTAAAAGCAGCTTGTCTTCCAAAACCCATTATTTGCTTGCAGGTGAGAAAATGGGGCCGGAAAAGCAAAAAAAGGCAGTGGCATTGGGTGTGCCGATTATCGATGAGAAGGAGCTGCAGCAGATGGTCAAAGAATGAGCCCATCGTGGATGGTAAGCTTCCGGTCGGCCATGTCCGCAAGGCTTTCATTATGGGTGACAATCACAAAGCTCTGGGTAAGCCGTGCACGCAAATCAAAAAACAGGTTATGCAATTCGGTGGATGCAGCTGAATCAAGGTTTCCGCTGGGTTCATCGGCAAGCACCACTACAGGGTCGTTGACCAGCGCCCTGGCCACAGCCACCCGCTGCTGCTCGCCGCCACTTAACTCTGATGGCTTATGTTCCATCCGTGGCAACAATCCCAACATGTCAAGCAGTTCGCGTGCCTTGCTTTCACCCGCACGTTTTGACATGCCCGCGATAAATGCAGGAATGCACACATTCTCCAGCGCTGTAAATTCCGGCAAAAGGTGATGAAACTGGAACACAAAGCCGATGTGGCGGTTGCGAAAATCCGACAACTGCTTGTCTCCCATTTTGCTGATATCACGCCCGTCAATCTCTATCCTGCCGCGATCGAAACGATCAAGGGTGCCGATAATATGCAGCAGGGTGGTTTTGCCGGCACCGGATGCCCCCACGATGGAAACAATTTCTCCCTTTTCAATCACAAGGTCGATGCCTTTCAAGACTTCAAGGTCATCATACGATTTATGAATGTCCTTTGCAATGATCATTGACATAAGCGTGTAGTATTTTATGTGGAACATTCTGAGGGCCTGCCATCAACCCGGTACGAAGATACGCAAAATGCCCGTCATGCCATGTCATTTGCGCACGCCACAATTATTAAACTGAAGTCAGGTCTGCTATTGGCTATTGGCATTTAGCTTTTGGCTTTCTTGCCAATAGCCAATGGCTAATAGCCAAAAGCCTACTTGGTCTGAACGCCCCCGTGACAGTAATCATCCTCCTGTATGTCAATTTTTTGGCATGGAGGTTTCATTCCTTTGATTTATCGTACCTTTGAAGGCACGGCAATGGCTATAGCATGCTGGCGTCTGATGCAACAGGCCATGATCAAGCCGATAAGATCTATGCAACATGGAGACCACATCCTTATCCATTCCGTTTGAAGACTTGCGTGCGCAACTTGACGGGGTGCTACACACAGATATCAACCGGCGGCTGTTATATGCCACAGATGCCTCTGTATTCCGTGAGGTGCCGGCTGCAGTTTGCCTGCCTTCAAACGCCTCAGACCTCAAAAAGATTCTTGCATTTTGCAATATACACCGTTTGCCGATCATTGCACGAGCTGCGGGCACATCCCTGGCAGGCCAGGTGGTGGGGCACGGCATCGTGGTCGACTGTTCAGGAATGAACCAGATCCTGGAATTAAACCCGGAAGAGCGTTGGGTGAAAGTTCAACCGGGAGTGATCCTGGATGACCTGAACCGTTACCTTGAAGCATATGGTTTATTTTTCGGCCCTGAGGCTTCTACCGGCAATCGCTGCATGATTGGCGGCATGGTGTCCAACAACGCTTGCGGGGCACACGCGCTCATATATGGAAGCACGCGTGACCATACTTTGGAGATCAAGGGTTTACTTAGCAACGGCGAAGAGGTCACCTTCGGCCTCCTCGACAAGGAAGCCTTCCGGCAGCAATGCATAGGCAGCAAACTCGAAAACAAAATATACCAGGATATTTTCAGGATGCTCTCCAAAAGGGAAAATCAACAGGAGATACAGGAAAATTATCCGGATCCCGCAATCAAAAGAAGGAATACGGGATATGCATTGGATTTGCTTTTAGAGACAGCCCCGTTTGGAGGGAGTAAACCATTTAATTTTTCTACATTGCTGAGCGGGTCCGAAGGCACATTGGCCCTTTTTACCGAGATTAAACTAAACCTTGTTCCATTGCCAACTGGTGAAAAGTGTCTGCTTTGCATACATCTGGACACCTTGGAAGAAGCCATGAAGGCCAACCTGATCGCCCTCACGCAAAAGCCGGCTGCCGTCGAGCTTATGGACCATCATATCCTGGAGCGTACCCGCCATAACCGGGAGCAAGCCAAAAACCGTTTTTTCGTTCAAGGAGCGCCGGGAGCCTTGTTGATCGTTGAGTTGATGGGAGAACACAGGGCAGCGATTGAAGAACAAGCACGCAGGATGGAAGATGAGATGCGGGGCAAGGGTCTGGGTTATCATTTTCCGCGGGTTTGGGGAAAGGATATCCCAAAGGTCTGGGCGCTGCGAAAAGCAGGTCTGGGCTCGCTGACGAACATCCCGGGCGATACCAGGCCGGTATCGGTCATTGAAGATACAGCTGTCAGGGTAGAAGATCTGCCGGCTTTCATCCGCGATGTGAAAGCCATGCTGGACAAGCTGAATCTCTCTTGTGTATACCATGCCCACATCGGTTCGGGTGAATTGCATCTGCGTCCGCTGCTTAACCTGAAGAGCCGCGCCGACATTGAACGCTTTTACCAGGTTGCAGAGGAGATGGCGGGCATTGTCCGGAAATACCGTGGGTCACTGAGTGGAGAGCATGGCGACGGCAGACTGCGCGGACATTTTATTCCTGCCGTGCTGGGAGAAAAATGTACAGAGATGCTGCGCGAGGTGAAGGCGTCCTGGGACCCGAATCATTTGCTGAACCCGGGCAAGATCACAGACACCCCCTCCATCAAAACCGCTTTGCGCTACCAACCCGGCCAGCAAACAAAGAAGATCAAAACCTTTTTTGACTTCAGCCAAAATCATGGCATACAGCGGGCAATTGAACAGTGCAATGGGTCGGGCGATTGCAGGAAACCGCATCAGGCAGGAGGTGTCATGTGTCCATCCTACCACGCCACACTGGACGAATACGACAGCACCCGCGGCAGATCCAACCTGCTGAGGGAATACCTCACCAGTTCAAGAAAGAAGAACCCTTTTGATGAAACAGCCATCGTAGATATCCTGGACCTTTGCCTGTCATGTAAGGCTTGTCAGTCAGAATGCCCATCCAATATCGACATGGCCGCTTTCAAAGCAGAGGCTCTGCAGCAGTATTACCTCCAGCGCGGTGTTCCCCTGCGAACGAAAATCATTGGGGCTTACGCGGATGCCAACCGCCTCGGAAGCAAGTTCCCGCGGTTGTTTAATATTTTCGCTGATGGCTGGGGCAGCGCTCCCCTGATCAAAAGCATCCTTGGCTTCAGCCAGAAAAGAAGCATGCCACGCCTGCATAAACAGACCCTGAGAAAGTGGGCCAGTAAAAACCTGGAACAATTGAATCAAGGCAATCAGGACAAACCGGGCGTAGTACTGTTTTGTGATGAGTTCACCAACTACAATGACACCCGGGTCGGCATTGAGGCCATATTGTTGCTGAACCGACTGGGCTATCAGGTGCATATTACCGACCACAAAGAGAGTGGCCGTGCAGCAATATCCAAAGGCTTGCTGGAAAAAGCACAAAAAATCGCCAGACACAATGTGGAGCAACTGCATGCACACATTACACCACAAACCCCACTGATTGGCATTGAACCCTCCGCCATCCTTTGCTTTCGCGATGAGTACCCGGCCTTGCTCAGGGATGAACTGCAGGGTAAGGCTGAGGCACTGGCAGCCCAAACACTTACCGTGGAAGAGTTCATTTCGAATGAAGCAGACCAGGGTAAGGTTCCTGCGTCATTGTTTGCCCCCGGGAAAGAACACATTTATTATCACGGCCACTGCCATCAAAAAGCCCAGTCATCCACACACCACACAGAAAAGATGCTTTCCTTGCTGCCGGGACGCTCCGTGTATGCCATTGAATGCGGTTGTTGCGGGATGGCCGGGGCATTCGGTTTTGAGAAAAACCATTATGAGGTGAGTATGAAAATAGGGGAATTGGCGCTTTTCCCGGCTATCCGCCAAACAGCACCAAATGACACGATCGTCGCTTCAGGGACAAGCTGCCGCCAACAAATCCTGGAAGGCACAGGCCGCCAGGCCATACACCCCATCCAGGTCCTGTTCAGAAGCCTCCGGCAAGATCTGCATCAGGAAGCACTGTGATGTCTAACGGTCTCTGACCGATCCGGGCAAGCTATGTGGTGCACACAAAAAAGCGGGTTACCTGTAAAAAGGCAACCCGCTTAATAAAATACAGGGAGGAATAATTATTCTTCCTTCTTATCGTCCTTTTCTTCTTCGTCCTTGTCAGCTTTCTTTTCATCTTTCTCCTTCTTGCCGGCTTTTGGCTCTTCGGCCTTTTCTTCTGATTTCGCGGATGAAGCTTTCTTTGCTGCAGGCTTCTTCTTTGCTGTCTTTTTCTCTTCCTTGGCATCCGCGGCATCAGGTGCTTCTTCTTTCTTCTCTTCAGCCTCAGGCGCTTCTTTCTTGCTGGAGCTGGCCTTCTCCTTTTCAGCAGGCTTTTCTTCTTTTTCAGCCTTTTCTTCCTTCGCTTTCGCCTCTGGCTTCTCTTCTTTTGCCTCTGCCTCAGCAGTTTCAGCCTTATCCTCTTCTGTCGTTTTCTTCTTCTCTTCGGCAGCCTTGGCTTCCAGCTTTTTCAATGCCTCCTCCTTTTTGACTGAGCGTTGGGTCTCCTCTGTCTTTTCAATGGCTGACTTCAGGTTGGCCAATGCATCGATATCACCAAGCGTGGTTTTCTCCTGGCTGTCCTTCATATTCTTCATCGCCTTCTTGGTGGCCTTTTCCCTGGTCTTCCTTTCGGCAGCCTCAGAAGCGCGTTCAGCATATTTTACATCCTGGAAGACCTTGGTATGCGACACAACAATTTTCTTGCTTTCCTTATTGAATTCAATCACCTTGAAATCAAGGGTTTCATCCATCTTGGCAGCAGATCCGTCTTCTTTTACGATATGCCTTGTAGGCGCAAAACCTTCTACGCCATAAGGAAGTGCCACGATAACACCTTTGTCGGAAGTGCCTACGATCGTTCCCTGATGCACACTGTCAATGGTAAAGACAGATTCAAAAACATCCCACGGGTTTTCTTCCAGCTGCTTGTGGCCAAGGCTCAAGCGGCGGTTTTCCTTGTCTACGTCGAGCACAACAACCTCGATGCTTTCACCGATCTTGGTGAATTCAGCCGGGTGCTTGATTTTCTTGCTCCAGCTAAGGTCGCTGATATGGATCAGGCCATCCACGCCTTCTTCCAGTTCGACGAAAATGCCAAAGTTGGTAAAGTTGCGAACGGTGGCAGTTGTCTTCGTTCCGACAGCATACTTCTCGAGAATATTCTCCCACGGATCGGGAATTAGCTGCTTGATGCCAAGTGACATCTTGCGCTCTTCACGGTCAAGTGTCAGGATGACGGCTTCCACCTCATCGCCCACCTTCAGGAAGTCCTGTGCGGTGCGCAGATGCTGCGACCACGACATCTCAGAGACGTGAATCAGGCCTTCCACACCAGGTGCAATCTCGATAAAGGCGCCATAATCGGCGATCACCACCACTTTGCCTTTTACTTTGTCCCCAACCTTGAGCTCCGGATCCAATGAATCCCAAGGATGCGGTGTAAGCTGTTTCAGACCAAGGGCGATGCGTTTCTTGTTCTCGTCAAAGTCAAGGATCACCACATTGATCTTCTGGTCAAGGTCTACGATCTCTTCCGGGTGATTAATCCGGCCCCAGCTAAGGTCTGTAATGTGAACCAGTCCGTCCACACCGCCGAGGTCAACGAATACACCGTAGGAGGTAATGTTTTTGACCGTTCCTTCCAGGATCTGTCCTTTTTCCAGCTTGGCGATGATCTCGGCTTTCTGAATCTCGAGCTCGGCTTCAATGAGGGCTTTATGGGATACCACCACGTTTTTGTATTCGTGATTGATCTTCACCACTTTGAAGTCCATGGTTTTGCCTACATAGATGTCATAATCCCGGATAGGCTTCACATCGATCTGCGAGCCGGGCAGGAAAGCCTCGATGCCGAATACATCGACGATCAAGCCACCTTTTGTGCGGCATTTGACAAAGCCCTGGATGACTTCATCATTTTCTTTTGCCTGGTTGATACGTTCCCATGAACGCAATGTGCGCGCCTTTTTGTGTGAGAGTACCAGCTGGCCTGAGCTGTCTTCCTGGCTCTCTACATACACCTCTATGGTATCGCCCGGTTTCAGATCCGGATTGTACCTTAGTTCTGCGGCAGGAATGACGCCATCGGATTTAAAACCGATATTGACTACAATTTCGCGGCTGTTTTTTGACACCACCGTACCGTCGATCACCTCACCTTCACCGATTGACTTCAGGGTTTCCTCGTACAGGCCTTCCATGCGCTTACGCTCAGTCTCGGAGTAGGCATCCTGCTTCTGATCCACGGCATCCCAGTCAAATTCTCCGGGAACCTGCGGCTCAAATGGGCTGTCATCTTTCACCGGCAGTTCTTCACTGCCTATAGGCTTCTGGGGGTCTTCAATGTGCAGCTCCTCGGTGTTGGGCTTGGGGCCAACTGCCTGCTCCGTGGTGGTTTTCTTGACAACAGGCTTTTCTTCCGGTGTGCCGGAAGCTGACTGTTCTTCCTGTTTCTCGGATGCTGACTTTGCTTCCGGGGTGTCGGACTTTTCTTTCGGCGTGCCGGATGCTGACTGTTCTTCCGGGGTAACGGACTTTTCTTCCGGCGTACCGGATGGTTTTTGTTCTTCTGACATTAAATGATTACTTACTACTGTGGCCTCCCGGAACAAGACAACATACAATGGATGCCTCAAAACAGACATTCCATGGCATGCGTTGCTTATCTTTTGTCACAGGTCAACGACACTGGTGGTTCCGAACGACCGGGTTCAACAATATGTTAACAGGGCCCGCAAACGAGACTGCAAAATTAGCAAAAAATATGGAAACAGTAAACTATCAATCAGCATTTAAGCCGATTTATCCGGTATGATTTCGAGTTGGCCGTGCACTTTATCCTTCAGCATGGTCAGGTCAGCCACCTCGATCATGTCTTTAATGTATTTAAAATCAAGCCCTTTAAGATAAACGGGGTTGATCTCTTCCACATTTTTGCGATTTTCTTCTGAGAGAATTACGGTTTTCATGCCAGCACGTTTGGCGGCAAGAATCTTTTCCTTGATGGCTCCTACGGGCATGACTTTGCCCCGCAGGGTAATTTCGCCGGTCATGGCTACCGCTGGTCGTATCTTGCGCCGGGTAAAGGCAGATGCCAGTGCGGCAAACATCGTGATGCCTGCAGACGGGCCATCCTTTGGCGTAGCGCCTTCTGGTATGTGCATGTGCACATGGTAATTCCTGAACAAGGCAGGATCGATATGCAGGGTGTCAGCATGGGCCTTCAGATACTCAAACGCGATTGTTGCCGATTCCTTCATCACATCCCCCAGGTTTCCGGTAAGGCTCAGACCACCTTTCCCACGGCTCAGGCTGACTTCCACAAACAACACTTCACCACCGGCTTGCGTCCATGCCAGGCCGGTCATCACCCCGGCAAGGTCTTTTAAAATGGTTTGGTCACGGGTGTATTTCGGGGCACCCAGTATGTCCTGTAAATCTTCGGTTTTTAGCGATGCAGGCACGTCCTTGCCCAGGACAATGTCCCTCGCCCGTGCCCTGGCAGTCTTGGCCAGGGTCTTCTCCAGGCTCCTGACTCCGGACTCGCGGGTGTAGTCCTGAATGATCTTTTCAAGCACCTTCTTGCTGAACTTCAGCTGACCCTTCTTCAAGCCATGGGCATCTAACTGCTTAGGAATCAAATGACGCTTTGCGATTTCCTGTTTTTCTTCCACGATATAGCCACTGAGGTCGATCACCTCCATCCTGTCACGCAGGGCTGGCTGTATACCAGATAAGGTATTTGCCGTAGCGATGAACATGATGTTCGAGAGATCATACTCCACCTCCAGGTAGTTGTCATGGAAGGTGCTGTTCTGTTCGGGATCAAGCACTTCAAGCAAGGCCGAGGACGGGTCGCCGCTGAATGTCTTGTAACCGACCTTGTCCACTTCATCCAGCACAAAAACGGGGTTTGATGCACCGGCTTTTTTCAGGTTCTGTATGATACGGCCGGGCATGGCACCCACATAGGTCTTACGGTGTCCGCGTATTTCTGCCTCATCACGCAAGCCACCCAATGACATCCTGATATATTTACGTCCGATGGCATGGGCAATGGATCTTCCCAATGAAGTTTTACCCACTCCGGGAGGTCCCACAAAGCAAAGGATCGGTGACTTCATGTCGCCCTTGAGCTTGAGCACGGCAAGGTACTCCAGGATCCTTTCCTTGATCTTTTCCAGTCCGTAATGGTCGCGGTCCAGGATGCGCTGGGCCTTCTTCAGGTCGAAATTATCCGGGGTATATTCATTCCAGGGCAATTCCACCATGGTCTCCAGGTAGTTCATGTGCACCGTATACTCCATGGCCGCAGGGTTCATGCGCTGAAGCCTTGCCAGTTCCTTTTCAAACAACTCTCCTACCTGCGCCGACCAATTTTTCTTCGAAGCTTTTTCCTTAAGTTCATTGATCTGCTCCTCATGCGGATTGCCTCCAAGCTCTTCCTGGATCGTTTTTAGCTGCTGTCCAAGGATATAATCACGTTGCTGCTTGTCAATGTCAACCTTTACCTTGCTTTGGATCTGGTTTTTGAGTTCAGCCACCTGAATTTCGCGCTTCAAATGTTTGAGCACGGTATTGGCCCGGGTGTCCACATCCGGGATCTCCAGGAGTTTCTGTTTTTCATCCACTTCAATGTTCAGGTTGGATGAGATGAAGTTGACAAGAAAAACCGGGCTTTCAATGTTTTTAAGGGCAAATGCTGCTTCACTTGGCACATTGGGCGACAGTTTCACAATCTGAATGGCCATATCCTTGATCGTGGATATCA
>PUOJ01000052.1 GCA_003552075.1 Bacteroidales bacterium | reverse complement strand
TCCGGGCTGAAGGGAAACAATCCTCGGGCTCACATATCGCTCCGGAATATAAAAACAAAGAATGTTGAACCTTGCCATAAAACGGTCAACGTCATTTAGGCATCATCAACTTCTTACTCCTTACTTCTTACTCCTTACTTCTTACTTCTTACTCCTTACTTCCTACATCCTTTCCCGGATATTGACCAGCGAGCGGTACAAAAACTCGCGGGCGCGGAAAAGCTGAGCTTTCACAGTGCCTAAAGGGATGTCGAGCTCCGTGGCAATCTCCTCATAAGAGTGCTCCTCAAAATAACGCATGTGAATCAGGGTACGGTACCTGGGCTTGAGTGTTTCAACCACTTGTCGCACCAATTCCAGTTTCTGACTTTTAATAAACTTCTCCTCGGGATTGACCATGTCTGCCACGAATTGGAACTTGTCTTCCGGCACATCGATATCCTCATTGGCTTCCTGGTTCAGTACATTTTTTTTCTTCTTCCTGATGAAGTCGATGCCGTGGTTTGAAGCGATCTTAAAAAGCCAGGTGCTGAAAGCATATTTATCATTGTACTGGTGGATGTGGGTAAATGCCTTGCCAAATGTCTCAATGCAGAGGTCTTCAGCATCATCAGGGTTACCGGTAATCTTGAGTAGCATGAAGAATATCGTATCCCTGTAGGTCTTCATCAGCTTAGCCCAGGCCTGCTGATTCCCCTCTCCCACGGCCTCTTTAAGCAAGGCCAGATCCCGTTTCGCTTTTTCTGTCTGATTGGCTTTTTCTTTCATCCTGATGTGATAGAGAAGAGGTTTGCCCGGTAAATTCGGGTCGTTGGTCACATGTGATCTCTACGAAACGAAATTACATATTTTTTCACTACCGTAAGGGCTTAGTTTGAAGCTGCCCTCATAAGCTGTATTATGCACGTATTGATTATTTTCAGCATGCTGCTGATTCCTGCGTTGTTTTATTTTCAAAGAAACCTTCGCATGGCATGTTTTATTGCACATGAATACTTTCTATCTTTGCAAAAAATTAGCGGATTTGATGCAGTTTACACAAGAAGCGCGCGACGGGAAAAGCCATGCCAGGGCAGGTGTGCTGCACACGGACCATGGTGTGATCAAAACACCCGTATTCATGCCCGTGGGCACAGCCGCCACCGTGAAGGCCATCCACCACAAGGACCTTGAGGAGGAGGTCAGGGCCGGAATCATCCTGGGCAATACCTACCATCTGTATTTGCGGCCGGGGATGGACATTCTCCGGGAAGCCGGTGGAATACACAGCTTCATGTCGTGGGAGAGACCCGTGCTTACCGACAGTGGCGGCTATCAGGTGTATTCCCTAACGGAAAGACGAAAGCTGACCGAAGAAGGCGTAACGTTCCGCTCGCATATCGACGGCTCATCCCACCTCTTCACCCCGGAAAAGGTGATGGATATCCAGCGAACGATAGGAGCGGACATCATCATGGCCTTCGACGAATGCACACCTTACCCTTGCGACCAAGCATATGCCAGGCAATCCATGGAGCTTACACACCGCTGGCTGCAACGCTGCTGCGATCACTTCGATCATGGCGGCGACCTTTACGGTTACGACCAGGCCTTGTTTCCGATTGTCCAGGGTAGCACGTACCGTATGCTGCGGGAAGAATCCGCAGCACACATCAGCGGTTTCGGACGTGCAGGCAATGCCATCGGCGGCTTGTCGGTAGGTGAGCCCGCAGAAGTGATGTATGAGATGACGGAACTGGTGTGCGGCATCCTGCCTAAAGACAAGCCCCGTTACCTCATGGGCGTGGGTACGCCGGCAAACATCCTTGAATGCATTGCCCTGGGCGTGGACATGTTCGACTGCGTGATGCCCACGCGAAATGCCCGGAATGGCATGTTGTTCACCAGCGAGGGCATCATCAACATCAGAAACAAGAAATGGGAAGCGGACTTCTCCCTTATCGACCCAAATGGCGAGACCTTTGCCGATACAAGATACACCCGCGCCTACCTGCGTCACCTCTTTACGGCCGGCGAAATGCTCGGCCCAATAATTGCCACCCTGCATAACCTGCGATTCTACCTCTGGCTGGTAGAAGAGGCCCGGAAACAGATCCTGCAGGATAACTTCGCCCACTGGAAAAACGGGATGATCCCCAAATTAACCCTTCGCCTGTAATTTTTTCAACTTCATTCTTCATCCTTCATTTTTCACTTTTCATTTTCCACTTCCACCGCCTTGCAAAATATACTGTATCTTTGCCCCGTTTAATCCTTTGGGGATAAAAGGATCAAACCAAAAGCACCTGTTTGCTGCCTTGAGTAAAAATATCACCATGTGCAGCAGAGAAGATTTGAGGGATACGCACATTGCCCATGCTGAAAAAACTGGACATATACATCATCAAAAAGTTTTTGGGGACATTCGTATATGCCATATCGCTGATCATCCTCATCGTGGTGATCTTTGATCTTTCCGAGAAAATCGACAACTTCATTGAACACCAGGCATCTTTCCGCGACATCGTGCTGGTCTATTATGTCAACTTCATCCCTTATTTCATTAACCTGTTCAGTCCGCTGTTCACCTTTATTACCGTGGTTTTCTTTACCTCGCGCATGGCCTTCAACACCGAGATCATTGCCATCTTAAGTGCAGGCGTAAGCTTTCGCAGGTTGCTCAGACCCTATCTCCTCTCGGCCATCCTCCTTTCGGTGATCGCCATATACCTTTCGAACGTGATCATCCCCAATGCAAATGAAAGGAGGCTTGAATTTGAGCGTTCTTATGTACGTAAGCCGGAGGGCTTCCGTGGCCGCAACATCCACATGCAGGTCCGGCCAGGCATTTTTGTATACCTCGAATCGTTTAACGAAAGAAGCCAGACAGGCCACCGCTTTGCCCTTGAACAGATTGAAGATGGCGAATTAAAAAGCAAGATGCTGGCCGAGCAGGCCCGTTTCAACCCGGAGGATACCACCTGGACCATCCGCAACTACAATGTCAGGGAAATAGCCGGCCTGGAGGAAAATTTGCGTTTTGGTATCGAGAAGGATACCCTGCTGCCATTTACGCCTTATGATTTCATTCAGAATCTCAAGGACATGGAGACGATGAACTACACGGAGCTGAATGAGTTTATTGCCAACGAACGACTCAAGGGCTCTGAATTTGTGGTGTTTTATGAGGTAGAAAGGCACCGGCGACTGGCTTTCCCTTTTGCCACGCTGGTACTCACCTTTATTGGCGTAGCCCTCTCCAGCCAAAAGGTGCGCGGGGGCATCGGCCTGCATTTGGGGGCCGGCATCACCCTGAGCTTCGCCTTCATCCTCTTCATGCAAGTCACCACCACTTTTGCTACCAAAGGAAACCTTCATCCCATGATGGCAGTATGGATACCCAATATAATCTTTGGAATACTGGGTGCTTACCTTCTCAAAATTGCACCAAAATAAAAGGCCCCGGATCCGTTCACGGACCCGAGGCCTTCTACAGCCTAGGCTGCAGGAAACTAAGCTACATCAATCATCATCACTGGCATCCACCCCCTTCTTATCCTTTTTAACAAAGAAATCAGGAAGTAAATACCCCAGAACGCCTCCCCAGGCCATGCTCATGTAAGGATTTGACGTAATGGCACAACTGCCGGTACGGCATCCGATGTAATAAAAATATGCATATCCGGCCAAAACACCCAC
>PUOJ01000166.1 GCA_003552075.1 Bacteroidales bacterium | reverse complement strand
TTGGGGCCAAAGGTAAAGAAGGTTTGCAGGTTCAATGTCTGGTATGCGGCACGGATCAGCTTGTTCACGGCTGGTTCTTCCAACCCGAGGTCGTCAAGGAATGCCTTCCGGTCTTCTTCGTCTTCGAGGGTTGATATTTCTGCCTCTGCCTGGGCTGCCACAATGAGCATTTCAGCTCCCTCTTCTTCAATCGCCGGTTTTACACTGGTCACGTGGTCATTTCCACCTGCTGCTGATGCTTCATCCACATTACATACGTAAATCACCGGCTTGTCGGTGAGCAGAAAACAATCGTCCAGATACTTCCTGTCCAGGTCGCTGATCTCAAAAGTGCGCGCCGGCTTGCCTTCTTCAAAGTGGGCTGTCAGCTCCGACAGCACCGCTGTGCCCTTCTTTGCATCCTTGTCGCCGACGGCTGCGACCTTTTTAAGGCGTTCCAGCTTTTTCTCCACCGTTTCCAGGTCTTTGAAGACCAGCTCCAGGTCAATGATTTCCTTGTCTCTCAAAGGATTCACCGATCCTTCCAGGTGTGGCACCGTATCGTCTTCAAAGCAACGAAGCACGTGGATCAATGCATCGCATTGCCTGATGTCGGCCAAAAACTGGTTGCCGCCCTTCACCTGGCTGCCCCCCTTGGTAAGTCCGGGAATGTCTACAATCTCCAAGGTGGTGGGGACGACCTTGTCGGGCTTCGCGAGCGCAGCAATGGCATGAAGCCTTGGATCCGGCACCACGACCTGGCCCAGGTTGGTTCGTCCGGAGCCCTGGTTCGTCTGGGCTTGTCCGTGTTGCAATGAGTTAAACACCGTGGTTTTGCCTGAACCGGCAATCCCAACCAATCCACAATTCAGTGCCATCGTATTCCTGTTTTTTTAGATTTGCAAAGGTACTATTTTGTTGCATTGTTTTTACGCCAGATACATGTCTCCATCCTTTTTGGGAAAGATCAAAAAAATCCGTTCTTTTGCATTTAAACATTCATTCTTTAGCCTTATGGTACGTGAAATGAAGACGGAGAAGCTTCCCATAAAAATGTGGATTGATGATGTGGAAGCAGGTGCAATGGAGCAGGCAAGAAACCTGGCCAATTTTCCATACGCCGTAAAACATATTGCCCTGATGCCTGATTGCCATCAGGGCTTTGGCATGCCAATCGGTGGCGTGATGGCCACCCGGGAAGTCATTGTTCCCAATGCCGTGGGTGTGGATATCGGTTGCGGAATGTGCGCGGTACAAACGTCACTGACGGATATCCCACAGAAACAGTTAAAAAAGATGCTCACCGACATTCGTGCACGAATACCTTTGGGGTTTAAGCACCACAAAAAGCCACAGGATGCCTCGCGCATGCCTGAAGTGGATGACAGCAAGCCCATGCCGGTGGTGAAACGCGAATACCAAAGTGCTACGCGCCAGGTGGGTACGCTAGGCGGTGGGAACCACTTCATCGAAGTTCAAAAAGGTTCGGATGGCCAGGTGTGGATCATGATTCACTCCGGAAGCCGGAACATTGGCAAACAGGTTGCAGATTATTACAATAAGATGGCCATCAGGTTGAATCAGCAATGGAAAAGTCCGGTACCCAAAGCCCACCAGTTGGCTTATTTGCCGATCGACAGCAAAGAAGGCCAGCAATATATCAGGGAAATGAAGTATTGTGTGGATTTTGCCCTGGCAAGCCGCAGGTTGATGATGGACAGGTCGCTGGAGGTTTTTGGCAATCATTTTGGTGAGCATTTTGCTTATGCGCCCATGATCAACATTGCACATAATTATGCAGCCATTGAAACGCATTTTGGGCAGGAAGTGGTCGTGCATCGCAAGGGTGCCACCAAGGCGGATCGCGATACGGTGGGCATTATTCCAGGCAGCCAGGGGGCTAATAGCTATATAGTCAAAGGCAAAGGAAATAAAGACAGTTTCGAAAGCTGTTCGCATGGCGCAGGTCGCACCATGGGACGCAAGCAGGCTATCCGGACCCTTAACCTGGAAGAAGAGACGCGTAAGCTCAATGAGAAAGGGATTCTGCACGCCATTCGCAGCCAGCGTGACCTGGAAGAGGCCGCTTCTGCCTATAAAGACATCTCCAAAGTGATGGAATTACAAAAAGACCTTGTCGATATCATGGTTGAACTTTCTCCCATGGCCGTAATCAAAGGATAATCAGATATTAATTCACCTTTCTGACGTTTTTGGCTACTTCCTGGCCATTATTCTTCCGTTCGACAGTAAAAATGACCTTGTCGCCTGTGATCAGGTCGTTAAAATCCACATTTTCCACGTCGGTATAATGGAAAAACAGGTTGTTGTTAGGGTAGCGAATAAATCCATAGCCATTTTTAAGGCTCAGGATTTCCCCTTCCTGCACCTCTTCATTGGTGGGCTCTGAAGAAGAGCGATCCTGGTGTTGGCTCTCTTCCTGTACAAAAAGGTTCATGACCAGTGGGTCGGTGGTACCTGCCCGGCTTTCTATCAGGTCGTGCATCGGAATGGGGTAGGTGACCTCACGCATCAGGCTTTGTGATGTTTTGGTGATCATCTTCTGCCCTTCATCATTCGTAAACTCAAAATCCCAGCAAATGAGCATAACCCTGATTCCTAATGCATTGATCTTTCTGATAAGCGGCACAAAGTCGCCATCCGATGCGATCAGCACCAACACATCCATTTTGCCTGCGGCTGCCATGTCGTAGGCTTCCAAAGCCAGGTGCACATCCACATTTTTCTCCTCCCGTTTGCCGTGGAAGCTTTTGGTGGGAAAATAATGGGTTACCAGGCCTTCAGACATCAGGATGTCGTCAAAAACGCGCTCATAGTAGAGCTGGCTCCCACGCTGGGCAGCTTCCTGGGCGCTGACCCTGCCACGGAAATAATGTGATTCCGTAATGCGGCACAGCTGGGCATCCACTTCCTCATCCATGGCCACCTGTTGACGAATGAACTCATGAAGGCCGGCAATGCTCAATCGACGTTTTCGTGTATGCACGTAGTTGTAATAGTTGCTTACGTGAAGAAAGTAGTTGCCATCATAGAATACTCCAATGCGGACCAACCCGCTGCTCTTTTTTAAATGCATTATTGTATTTTAAAAAGTAACTAATGACGTGAAATGATATTGGATAAATTTTCCTGAAAATTTGTGTTCTTATCGCCACCCTTGCCAATGCCAAAATCAGCCAAGTTAAGATGAAACCTGGATGCCGGATTATTGGCAAAAAGGCCCATGATTATCTAATGGAGGATTGGCTTCGTCGAGCTCGCACGTGCCCGGTGCATGTGTTCAATTTACTCAAATGATACACATGATTTTAATTACAAGAGGCAGACATTTCTATAGCCGCAAAAAGCCATGGCATATCCTGCAAAGATACGTATGTTTTTATTTTATACAAGAACCCCTGTTCTTTTTTGCCAATAGCCGGTCTCTTTTTATTAAAACCCGTATTTTTGCAACATTGCGGTGCGCATGATGCCCGTCTGGCAAATTTTTCCCGCAAAGGAACAAATAATCAAGCAAGCGCATCCCCGGATAAGGACATTAAATCAAAAGCAATATATATGGCTAAAGCAAAACCAGGCATCCCTAAAGGCACAAGAGATTTTGATCCTGTTGAAATTGCCAGAAGGGATCACATATTCAACACCATCCGCGAGATTTATCAGCTTCACGGTTTTCGACCGATTGAGACACCTGCGATGGAAAACC
>PUOJ01000138.1 GCA_003552075.1 Bacteroidales bacterium | reverse complement strand
CTGCCAGCGCAGGATGTTCAGCTTGGCTTGCTGGTAATCTTCATAGCTGGCATAATGATCCAGGTGCTCTTCAAAAATATTCAGCAGGATGGCTGTTGAAGGAGAGACCTGTAAGCCCTCCAGCTGGTGGCTGCTCATCTCAAATACGATGAGGGTGTCTTCCCGGATGAGATCAATCCGATCAAAACAGGGTACACCGATGTTACCCAGCAGCACCACATCTTTTTCTCCCTCCTGAAACATATGATACAACAGGCTGGCGGTGGTGCTCTTGCCCTTGGTGCCCGTGATGCCGATCACCTGCTTACGGAACAGTGAGAGAAATAGCTCCGTTTGCGAAGTAATGACACCCCGCAATTCTATTCCTTCAAGGACTGTAAAAGGTATGCCTGGGGATTTGATGATGAAATCGGCTGTCGCGATGTCCGTCAGGTAATCGGGGCCAATACGAAGGTCTGCCGTAGCTGCTTCCTTGTCATCGTCATCCGGCAACACAGTATCCGGGTTGCGGTCGCATATAATCAGGTGCGCATCCGGCACCAACCTGGAAAGCAGCCTGTGGGTAGCCTGCCCTTCCCGTCCGAATCCCAGGATCGCCACCCGCTTACCGGAGAAAAGTTTCTGGAAGAATGCCTGAACCATCATGGTTTAATTAATGTATAAAAGTCTGAATGTCATAAAGTCTAAATGTCAATCGGATCAGCAAATCCTTCGGGTTTTACTTTTCCTGGTACCAGCTATTATCACATTACACACCATGCAAAAAAATCCAAACCGCATGCCCACATCAAATCAGCATCCCATCCCTGGCATGCCTTCTTTCCCCTCTCCTCGCCATTGGCTAAAAATTCACACCAATCTTCTATCAACCCCCTCGAGAGCATTCAACACCAAGGCTTCAAAGTGATCATCCAGGCAATGCGCCTTATCAAACTGCCGGAGGTGCTCCCGGATGTCCTTTTCCTTGTATTTGTCCCAAAGGTGGCTCCTGCGGTAGGCCTCCAGCAGCAGGGGAAGTGATGTCCCGCGGGATTCAAGACGCCGGATCACATGCACCAGCGCCGCATTCACCTCATCGGTGGTTCCCACGCACTCAAAAGGTTTATTGGCTCCATCCCCGCATAGGTCAAAAAGCATCACTTGCAAGTCAGGATCCACCAGCAGGTTCTTGCCGAAGACCTCCTGTAGCTGCTGTTCGTACAAAAACGGGGAGAGGATGACATAGGTAAAGAGGCATTTGGCACATTTACAGCACCAGCGGTTTTCTTTGCTGCCGGCATTGCAGCTGCGGAACACCTGGTGGTAATGCTTGAAGCTCGAAAAAAGGGCAGCGATCTGCAGCTCGTTCAGTGGCCGCAGCAAGCTGAAATAACCGATTTGCTGATCTACGTGCGCGTGCATGTACTGCCTGAAGTCCTGCTCAAACTCAAGGGATTTGCTGTATTGGTGGTTGACCTTTGTTCCTGGAACCGATGGCTCGTTTGCACTCGACTCGTTCGACAGCGCGATGTGCCGGACACCCAGCCTGGAAGCCACGTAAGCAGAAGCAAAAGCCAGCATGGCGGAAAACGGGGTGTGGCCATTGAGAAAGCCCTGTGCATTCAGCTCCAGCAACAGGGGGTCGATTCGCCTGTCCATCGTGACGGTATCGCCGGAAGCAAATCCTGCCTGGTTCAGCACGCCCTCCGTGGCGCCCCTGGGGTTGATTACAAAGGGGATAATCTGAAAACCGGCCTTTTTCAACAGCTCAAGTGTGACTGCGGAATCCTTGCCTCCGCCTACGGGCACCAGCACCGCACCTGATATATAATCGGTATCCGGTTCTTCTTCATGCATCTTAAAAGGCCTGTGCGGTGCTTCCTTGGGGTCGCCGCCAGGAGAAGTGAATGACAGCATTTCCTCTCCCGGTATTTCCATCCCATTGGTATGAAAAAACTCACCCAGCCCGTGCTGGTAGAGCTTAAACCACCACTGCGCCTGATCCGCGGTCAATGCACCACGGTGTATCTCGATTTGCGGGGAGCAAAAAGCCTTCCAATAGCTGATCATCTCGATCATGCCCAGGTGAAATGCCCAAGCCTCATCCGGAAGCCCTGGCGCCATGATCTTTGGCAACCATTGCCCATAATGTATACGCCAGCGTGGGGTAAAACGATGCCGGTCACCGGCTTCAAAAACAAATCCTACCGCAGACTTCCCATCTTCCTGACGGATTTCAGCGTCTTTGTAGGAGAATACCGGATACTCACCGCGCAACGCGTCATACACCTCCTTACGATCCCAGGTTGACATGATATAGATGTATAAAGGTCAAAAGCCCCCTGCTCCCTTAGTGAACAATGGCAAAGTTTTTGTTGTTACCTGATTGAACAACGCATCAAAATTACGAAAATCCCTGAGAGGAGGCGCTGCTTCAAAATTTCATCGATTGATATGGCAGAGAAAAAAAAATACATACCATCCAGCGGCAAGCTGTTGATCAGCGAACCGGCATTGCGCGATTTCTATTTCGGGCGCAGTGTGGTACTGCTGGTGGAACACCACAATGAAGAAGGCACCATCGGACTGATCCTCAATAAACCCATCCATCTAAAGCTTAACCAGGTCGTAAAGGAGTTTCCGGAAAATGACTTCCCCCTTTTCCTTGGCGGGCCCGTGCATCCCGAGCGTCTGTTTTACGTCCATACCCTTGGCGACAAAGTGCCGGGCAGCATAGAGATCATACCAGGGTTGTACTGGGGCGGCGAGATTGAAAAACTCATGGAACTCATCAGTCTGAAGCTGGTTACCCCGGAAGAAGTACGCTTCTTTATCGGTTATTCAGGCTGGGAACCCAAGCAGCTGGAAAGGGAAATGAAGGAAAAGTCCTGGGTGGTCACCCAATGCAGCCTCGATACCGTCATGGCACGGCACCCTGAAAAGCTGTGGAGCAATATGCTTAAAGAAATGGGCAACGACTATGCCATTTGGGCCAATTTCCCCTCCGATCCCATTCTTAATTAGGATGCCATTCATTGCTCAGATTGAGCTGGATAGCATGATATCAGCGAATTTTTTACTGCTTTTCATTAAGAAATTATCGCGGCAGTGTGGTGTAGACAAACGCAATAATCTTACTGCAGTGCGAAGCCTTTAAGCGCCAAACACCAGGGCTGCGACCTGTGCGGGTTTGGCCGACTCGCCCTTGATGATGCAGTGCGCCCTGTTGTAGAAAGGCGCGCGGCTTTCCAGTTTTTCACGGACGAACCTGGACAGCTCCTCCCCTTTCAGATCAGAAACCAAAGGCCTTTTTTTTCGCGCGTATTCCAGTCGATGAACCAGGCTTAGCGGACTCATTTTCAGGTAAACGGTTACCCCGTGCGCATTCATGAAGTCCATGTTGTCAAAGTAATACGGCGTGCCTCCACCCGTGGCGATTACCCCGCGCGACAAGTCCACCGTCCGGTGAAGCAGCTCCCGTTCCTTTTCGCGGAACCAATCTTCACCATGTGCATCAAAGATCGCCGCTACGCTTTTCCCGGCAGCCACTTCAATCTCTGTGTCCAGGTCCATAAAAGGATAATCCAGCTTGCGTGCAAGCCGCTTTCCCAGGGTACTCTTCCCGCTACCCATAAATCCAACCAGGTAAATCCGCATTGGCCATTTTTTACAAATGTAATCAATCCCCTTCAAATCAATCTTCCTGCCAACATCTAACATCCCACATCCAAATGCAAACCTCAAGACCACCCAATCACTCCCAACCCCACCGCATACCCCGACTTTTTGACCTTTCGACTTTTTGACTTTTTGACTTTTTGACCTTTCGTCCTTTTGTCATTTTGTCTTTTCGTCCTTTTGTCTTTCGTCCTTTCGTCTTTTTGTCCTTTCCTAAAAGAAGTCACTATCTTTGACATGCGCATCTGGCAAGATATTTTGACGCAAAAGAGTTTTATCTGAAAACCATTCATCATCAAATCGAAGCGGGATGATCAAGATTGTAACGATTGTAGGCGCGCGGCCGCAGTTCATAAAAGCTGCGCCGGTAAGCAAGGCCATTGCAAGCCAGCAGGGTTTGCGTGAAGTATTGATCCATACCGGCCAACATTTTGACCAGAACATGAGCGAGGTGTTCTTTGACCAGATGGACATCCCGCGGCCCAGGCATTTCCTGAACATCCACAGCTTGTCACATGGGGCCATGACCGGCCGCATGCTGGAGGAAGCAGAAAGCATCATGATAAAGGAAAAGCCGGATCTCGTAATGGTATACGGAGATACGAACTCCACCCTGGCGGGGGCACTGGCGGCAGCCAAGCTGAATGTGCCGGTGGCGCACGTGGAGGCCGGACTGCGTTCCCATAACATGGAGATGCCGGAGGAGATCAACCGCATCCTGACCGACAGGGTCAGTCGCATATTATTTTGTCCGACCAAAGCCGCGGTGAACAACCTCACACGGGAAGGGTTTGCCGAATTTCCCTGCAAGATCCACCTGACAGGTGATGTGATGTACGATGCTTCCCTCCTCTTTGCAGACAAGGCCAGGAAGCCCGCCAAGGTGCGTCTGCCGGCCCATTTCGTACTGGCCACCATACACCGCGAGGCCAACACGAAAAACCCGGACAACCTGGCCAACATCATTCGTGGCATCAACCAGGTAGCAGAAAAGCGTGCGGTAGTATTTCCCATACACCCCCGCACCTACAAAGTCATTCATGGCAACGACCTGCCCCCCTTATCCAAAAAAATCAAACTCATTGAGCCGGTAGGCTACCTGGAGATGCTTCACCTGCTTCAAAACAGCCAGCTGGTGATGACCGACAGCGGCGGCGTCCAAAAGGAAGCCTATTTTTTCAAGAAACCATGCATCACGCTTCGGGAGGAAACAGAATGGACCGAGCTGGTGGATGCCGGATATAATAAGCTCTGCGGCACCACCCCCGACCTGATGACAGATGCGGCCCGGGACTTTTTTGCAGAAGCACCGGTTTTCCAGCAAGGACTGTATGGAAATGGAAATGCCTCGGCAAAAATTGCCAAGGCACTTTCCGACAGCTGATTCTAACCTGTATTGTTCTATGTATGCTAAGACCGGGTTATCTATACATAACCCTGGGCAATCATGGCATCGGCCACTTTCACAAAGCCGCCGATATTGGATCCTTTCACATAGTTGATGAAATCGCCATCCTTGCCAAACTCTTTGCAGGTATCATGGATGTTGATCATGATGTTGTGCAGCTTCTGGTCAACTTCTTCGCGTGTCCACGACATCCGCATCGCATTCTGACTCATTTCCAGTCCGGAAGTGGCCACACCCCCAGCATTGGCTGCCTTACCAGGACCGTACAGGATCTTGTTGGCCAGGAAGACTTCCACCGCTTCAGGTGTAGAAGGCATGTTGGCTCCTTCAGAAACACAAATGCAACCATTCTTAACCAGCTCTTTGGCCTCCTCCTCGTTCAGCTCGTTTTCCGTAGCACAAGGCAGGGCGATGTCGCATTTCTCCATCCACGGACGGCTGGTGCCCTCCACGTATTTGCAGCCGAATTCATCAGCATACTCCCGGATTCGTCCACGCTTGATGTTCTTCAGGTTCATCACGTACTCGAGCTTCTCCGTATCAATGCCATCCTTATCATAAATATATCCGTTAGAGTCAGATAGCGTGACCACCTTTCCTCCCAACTCATTCACCTTCTGGGTCGCAAACTGTGCCACGTTACCCGATCCGCTCACGGATACCGTCTTGCCCTTGATTTCCTCATTGATCGTGGCAAGCATCTCCTGGGCAAAATATACCGTACCATAGCCGGTGGCCTCCGGACGGATCAGGCTGCCTCCATATTCCAGGCCCTTACCAGTAAATACGCCGGTAAACTCATTCTTGATCCGTTTGTACTGGCCATACATGTAACCAATCTCGCGGCCACCCACACCGATATCACCGGCAGGCACATCCGTATCCGGTCCAATGTGCCGGAACAACTCGGTCATCAGACTCTGGGTGAAACGCATCACCTCCTCATCTGATTTCCCCTTGGGATCAAAATCAGATCCGCCCTTTCCGCCACCCAGTGGCAAGGAGGTCAAACTGTTTTTGAAGACTTGCTCAAAAGCCAAAAACTTCAATACACCCAAATCGACCGTCGGGTGAAAGCGCATTCCGCCCTTGTAAGGACCGATGGCACTGTTCATCTCTATGCGGTAACCCCTGTTGACCTGTACTTCTCCCTTGTCGTCAATCCAGGGAATACGGAAAATGATCACCCGCTCCGGTTCAATCATCCGCTCGAAAACCTTGGCCGCCTTGTACTTGGGATTTTCATCCAGAAAAGGAATGATGGTCTCTGCAACCTCCTGCACCGCCTGGTGAAAGGCGCGCTCAGCAGGGTTTTTAGCTACCACGTAATCCATGAATTTTTTTAGTTGTGCATCCATTGCATTGTTTTTTGGTGAATAAATCATGTGTTTGTTGAAAACAATTTTTTCAAAAACAATGTTAGGACATTTCAACACCCACAACCATGATTTTAAATAATTAATTTTTTATTGAATTTTCTTGCATATATCATGTATTTTTTGTAAGGAAAGGCGAAATGGTGCGCGGGTTGAAGTTGCCCGAGGCATTTGTGTGCCCCTGTGTAAATAATCTGTGTTTGTTTGTGGATATTTTTCAACATCAAATTTCAACCTTCACAAACAATTGCTCCTTATCCCAGCAACACAACAACTCACCACCCCTGCCAATTCTTTCACAAAAGCCGCGTACAACCTCCAACTTAACCTTAACCTTCACATCAAGCGATTTCCTATTATTTTTGTATTTTCATCATGCCCAATATAAAAAGAGCAAACAATAATTATTTTGTCAAACAAATTCACTTATGACATCTGACAACAGCCGGGATTCACACATCAGCAAAGCGCTGCCCGGACAGGGCAACCTGGACCAGCCGCTGACCATCAGCCAGGAAGAGATCAGGAAACTGCTCGCCGAGAAGAGAGAGCGTCTGAAAGAGCTTAGCGCCATTCACGAGACAACCAACATTCTCAAGGAGGAAAAACCCATTCCGGAGATGTTGCAGCATATCGTAAAGGTACTTCCACCAGCCTGGCAATATCCCGAGCACACCGTGGCAAGAATCCGCTACGGGGATCAGGAATTTATGAGCAAGGACGGATTTAAGGCCACACCCTGGGTGCAACGCAAAACCTTTGAAACCATTGACGGCACCGAAGGAAGCATAGAGGTATATTACGAAAAAGCTTTTCCGGAACATGATGAGGGCCCTTTTTTCATTGAAGAGCGGCATCTGATCAACAACCTGACAAGCCTGATCACCGGCCACCTCAACACACAGATTGGGAAAGGACTCCTTAAAGAGACGGCCAGTGAAGAAGAGAAATCCGAAGACCTGGAACACGAGCGGAGCCATGCAGCCATGAGCCGGCAGCTGTTGCAGCGGTTTCTCATCAAGCACAATTCCGACCGCGACATCTACCACGACTTGATGCAATACAAGGTACGGGAGATCCTGCTGGTGGCCAACCTCTACGACGCATACATCATCGAACAGGAAGGCCGATTCTTTGAACAGGTCACCGGCGAATACTATCAGCTGAACCTCTCATCCGCACCGCGCATCACCGGTGTATCCACCCCCGAGGAAGCATTGGAAAAGTTGCAGGAGAAGCACTTCGACCTGGTCATTGTGATGATGGGGGTTGAAAAGTCTACTCCCATCCAGTTGAGTCGCATCATCAAACAGATCTACCATAACATCCCCATCTTCATGCTGCTCAACAACAATTCAGACATCGCCTTGTTTGAGGATGGAGCCAAGCCCATTACATCCATCGACAAGGTATTCGTCTGGAATGGCGACTCCAAGGTGTTCCTGGCCATGGTGAAATACAATGAGGACCGGATGAACGTAGAAAACGACATCCGAATAGGGATGGTCAGGGTCATCCTCCTGGTGGAAGACTCCGCCAAGTATTATTCCCGCTACCTGCCGATCCTCTATAGCATCGTCATTGAACAGACCCAGCATCTTATCGAGGAGGTGAATACAGATGAGCTTTATAAGCTCCTGAAGATGCGGGTACGACCGAAGGTGTTGCTGGCATCCACCTACAATGAGGCCGTGTCGCTCTTCAACAAGTACAAGGACAACCTGCTTTGCCTGATCTCCGATGTGAAGTTTGACAAGGATGGGGAGCTGGATCCAAGGGCCGGGCTGCAACTGGTGGAATATGCAAGGGAAATGGTGCCGAACCTGCCCACCGTCCTGCAAAGCTCAGATCCGGAGAATGCCCGCGAAGCCTATAAGCTCAAGTCGACCTTTATTAACAAGAACTCGGAAACCCTGAAACAGGACCTGCAGAGCTTCATTAACTATTACCTTGGATTTGGACATTTTATTTACAAGGACGAAGAAGGCAGGCGCGACCTGGCCGTGGCGCGCTCGATGAAGGAGTTCCGGACCCACCTGAAGACCATCCCGGAAAAGTCGCTGATCTACCACGCCCGCAAGGACCATTTTTCACACTGGCTGATGGCCCGGGGCGAAATACAGATCGCCAAACGGATTAAACCCCTGCAGGTAGAGGACTTTCAATCTCCCGGAAGCCTGCGTGCCTACCTCATCGACGTGATAGAACAATGCATCCACGACAAACAGAAAGGCAAGGTGATCAACTACGAGGAGTCGGCACTGCTCGACGACACCAACGTGGTGAGTCTCTCCCCGGGCTCGCTTGGCGGCAAAGGCAGAGGCCTCTCTTTCGTCAACATGATCATCAATAATTTTAACTTCAACGAACTGGTCCCGGATATCCGGATCGTCACCCCTAAAACATCCATCATCGGCACGGAAGAATTCGAACGCTTCGTTGAAAACAATGAACTCTATCACAAAATTTACGGGGAAACGGATTATGAAAAGGTGAAAACCCTGTTTTTAAAGGGCAACCTCACCGTAAGCCTGCGTAAAAGGCTGAAAACATACCTGTCGGTGATTGACAAACCGCTTGCCGTCCGGTCATCCAGCCTGTTTGAAGACTCCCTCATGCAACCTTTTGCAGGAATCTTTGACACCTTCCTGCTGCCAAACAACCACCCGGACCTGAATGTGCGCCTCGACCAGCTCATGAGTGCCATCAAGCTGGTCTATGCCTCCATCTTCTCGCCTACGGCCCAATCCTATTTCAAGGCGGTAAACTATAAAATTGAAGAAGAAAAGATGGCGGTCATTATACAGGAGGTGGTCGGACACGAATTCAATGGCTGCTATTACCCCCACATCAGCGGTGTGGCGCAATCCTATAACTTCTATCCCTATTCCTATATGAAGCCCGACGAAGGCTTTGCTTCGATTGCCGTCGGACTGGGTAAATATGTGGTGGAAGGAGAGAAGACCTACCGCTTCTCTCCCATTCACCCGCAACTGGAAATGTATACGCCCAAAGAACTGTTCAAAAACTCCCAGGTGCACTTTTATGCGGTTGACCTGTCAAAAAAAGACCTGAACCTTTTGGAAGGCGAAGATGCCGGCCTGGCCAAGCTCGAGATTGACCAGGCCGAGAAGCACGGCACCATCAAGCATTCGGCCTCGGTATATGACTTTAACAGCGAACGGCTGATTCCCGGCATCACCGATGCCGGCCCCAGGGTGATCAACTTTGCCAATATTTTAAAGTACAACTACATCCCATTAGCGAAAACCATAGAGGTGATTCTAGACATCATTGCAGAATCCATGGGCACCCCCATTGAGATTGAATTTGCCGTCGACCTGGATAAAGACAAAGAAGGCCGGGCAGCTTTCTATCTCCTGCAGATCAAACCACTTATTAAGAACATCATTGAAACCGATATCCATATCGATCAGATCGACAACGACAGACTGCTGTTGTTCAGCGAAAACGGCATGGGCAATGGCAGAATTGATGACATCAGGGATGTGGTCTATGTGGATGTAGACAAGTTTGATAAGCTGAAAACAGAAAAGATCCGCGATGAGATCGACGAACTAAATGCGCAGCTGGCTGCCGAGGACCGCAACTATATCCTGATCGGACCCGGGCGATGGGGTACACGCGACCGCTTCATCGGCATTCCTGTCAACTGGTCACAAATATCCAATGCACGGATCATCGTGGAAATGAGCATGGAAGACTTTCCATTGGATGCTTCCCTGGGTTCACATTTCTTCCACAATGTCATCTCCATGAATGTGGGCTACTTTTCCGTAAAGCACAATGACCTGATCGACTACATCAACTGGGATGCCCTGAAGACGGCACCTGTGGTGACCGAAAAAAAACATATCAGACACGTGCGCTTTGACAAGCCCCTGGAAGTAGTCATGGACGGCAAGAAACGGCATGCCCTGATCTATTTTCAGCCTGAATAAGCATCACCTTTTTCCTAAATAACACAAACGAATGAACGCCATCACGAAATATAGATACGACGAGAAATACGCCACCGACTCCTATGAGTTTAAGGAGATCACCTACGAAGACCTGATGCAGAAGCGCATCATCAATGTGTTGCTGATATGCAGCAACTATGATGCGTTCATGCTGGAAGAGGACGGCCGCATCAACGAAAAAATTTTTCTTGAATATACCTCCAAAAACCTCCGCTACCCGCCGCAGTTTACGCAGGCCAGTTCTTCCGAGGAGGCTTTTGAGCTGATGGAAGAGAAGGCATTTGACTTGGTAATCACCATGTTGAACGTGGGTAAAATCGACTGTTTTGAAATGGCGAAACGGGTAAAAACGCGTTACCCCAAGATACCCATTGTGGTGCTGACCCATTTTTCGCGGGAAGTCTCGATGAAGTTGCGGGATGAAGACCTTAGCGGCATCGATTATGTCTTCAGCTGGCTGGGCAACGCCGGACTGCTGCTGGCGATCATCAAGCTACTGGAAGACAGGATGAATGCTGACCACGATATTGAAGAGATCGGCGTGCAAGGCATTCTGCTGGTGGAAGATTCGATACGCTACTATTCTTCTTATCTTCCAACCATCTACAAGGTCATTTTCGATCAGACCAACGAACTGATGACCGAAGGTTTGAACGAACACCGGAAAACTTTGCGGATGCGGGCACGGCCCAAGATATTGCTGGCAAAGACCTACGATGACGCGATGGCTCTTTACGAAAAGTACCAAGACAACCTGCTTGGGGTGATTTCAGATATCAGCTATGCCAAGGGGGGTAAACGTGACGATCAGGCTGGCGTCAAACTGGCCAGGCACATTCGCGAAAGGCACAGCCAAATCCCCATCCTGCTGCAATCATCTGAAAAGTGGGATGCCACCATCAACAAGGACATAGATGTGAGCTTTATTGACAAATATTCCAAAACCCTGTTGATTGAGCTGAAGCACTATATCAAGGAGAACTACGGTTTTGGGGATTTCGTCTTTAAGGATCCCGAAAGCGGAAGGGAGCTTACGCGTGCCAACAACCTGCACTCCCTGCAGGTGAAGATCGCCAAGGCCGACCCAAAGGTGATGGAATACCACGTCACCAACAACCACTTCTCCAGGTGGCTCAAAGCCAGGGCGCTCTTCTCCATTGCCAATGTCTTTGCACAAAAGAGCCGCGACGACTTCGACCACATCGAAGAGGTGCGCAGCTACCTGATCGATACAATCGCCAACTACCGGCGCTCTAAAGGCCGTGGCATTATTGCCAGCCACCTGGATGAATATGCGGTCTTCACCCGCCTGGGCGATGGCCAGCTGGGAGGCAAAGCCCGCGGACTGGCCTTTATCGATTCGGTGATCAACCGCTACAAGATCATGAATCACTGGGAAGGAGTCGTCACATCCATACCACGCACCGTGGTACTCACCACCGACATCTTTGACGAGTTCATGGAAGACAATGACCTCTATGACTTTGCGTTGTCAGATCTTAGCGACGATCAGGTGCTCGAACGCTTTGTGCAAGGAAAAACCCCGTCGCGCATGCGCTCATTCATCCGCGAAATCGTCGACTTTTTTAAGTCGCCCATCGCAATCAGGTCGTCCAGCCTTCTGGAAGACAGCCATTACCAGCCTTTTGCCGGAGTGTACTCCACCTATATGATCCCCAACAATCATCATGAGGATGAAGTGCGCATCCAGCAACTGGATCAGGCGATCAAGAGTGTATACGCCTCCGTATTCTTCCGCGAGAGCAAAGCCTATATCGAGGCCACCAGCAATGTGATCGATGAGGAAAAGATGGCAGTGATCATCCAGGAAGTATCCGGAAAGTCATACGGCAACATGTTCTATCCCACGATTTCGGGTGTGGCACGTTCTGTCAACTTTTATCCCATAGAACCGGAAAAATATGAAGATGGCGTGGCCAACATCGCTTTCGGGTTGGGGAAAACCATCGTAGACGGTGGTGTATCCATGCGCTTTTCACCACAATACCCGGAAAAATCACTGCAGCTGGCCAACACCGACATCACCCTGCGCGACAGCCAGAAAGAGTTTTATAGCCTGGATATGGACCCCGAAAAATTCCATCCCGCCGTAGACGAAACAGTCAACATGCACAAAACGCGCATCCGCCAGGTAAAAGGACCTTCCTCACTGAAATACGTGGCTTCAACCTTCGACTATGAAGACCAGATCATCCGTGACGGACTCTATGAAAAAGGCACCCGCCTCATTACCTTTGCCAACGTATTGAAACACAAATCCTTCCCGCTAGCAGAGATTGTGAAGGAATTGCTGGAAATTGGGCAAAACGAAATGAACAACCAGGTAGAGATTGAGTTTTCGGTCAATATGGACGTGCCAAAAGGTGAGAAGCGAGAGTTTCACTTCCTGCAAATCCGCCCGATCGTGGAAACACAGGAAAAAAACAAAGTCCAGGTGGATGTATGCAAGCCCAAAGAGGCCGTCATCATCAGCCATAACGCCCTGGGCAATGGCATCATCGACGACGTACACGACTTTGTGTACGTGAAACCCGATGCCTTCGATCCGGCCAAAACCAAAGAGATCGCACAGGTCATCGAAGACCGCAACAACGAGGTCAAGGCCAATGGCGCAAATTACATCCTGGTAGGCCCCGGACGCTGGGGCTCAAACGACCCGTGGCTGGGCGTGCCGGTAAAATGGGCACAGATATCTGCAGCACGACTCATCGTGGAGTCCGGACTGAAAAACTTCCAGATCGACCCCAGCCAGGGAACCCATTTCTTCCAGAATCTCACATCTTTCAACGTGGGCTATTTCACCATCAACCCCTTCCGGAAAGAAGGCCATTACGACCTGGATTTCCTGGACAACCAGCCTGCAGTATACGAAGATGAATTCGTCCGTCATGTGCGCTTCGACGAGCCCCTTATCATCAAGATAGACGGGAGCAAGAAACGGGGCATCGTCATGAAACCCTGATGGTGATCAGGGACATTTCGACATTTCGACATTTCGACATTTTGACTTTCAGACATTTTGTCCTTTTGCCCTTTTGTCTTTTTGTCTTTTTGTCCTTTTGTCCTTTTGTCTTTTTGTCCTTTTGTCCTTTTGTCCTTTTGTCTTTACCCTCCCATAATCAAATCTTTGCAGCACAAAAAACATCACTCCACCCAAAACCTTTGCATACCGCGACTTTTCGACCTTTCGACCTTTCGACTTTTCGACGTTTCGTCCTGCCAAACAAATTTTCCTGCAATTGTTTGTTTTACTCACAAATAAGGACTAAATTCGCCCCTTTATTGATAATAAATTAACAACTATCACTTATTGTTCCATTTTATAAATCCAAGTATCATGAATTTAGAAAAGATAATGGCAGACCTGGAACGCAAAAATCCAGGCGAAAAGGAGTTTTTACAAGCAGTACGCGAGGTTTTGGAAACCATCATGGATGTGGTGGCAGAAAATCCCAAATACCAGGCGGCAAACATCATCGATCGCATTACAGAGCCCGACAGGGTGATCTCATTCAAGGTCGAATGGGTCGATGACAAGGGAAAAGTCCATGTAAACAGGGGTTACCGCGTGCAGTTCAACAACGCCATCGGGCCTTACAAAGGCGGATGCCGCTTCCACCCGAGTGTGACACTGAGTGGCCTGAAGTTCCTGGGATTTGAGCAGATCTTCAAGAACAGCCTCACCACGCTCCCCATGGGTGGCGCCAAAGGTGGCAGCGACTTTGACCCCAAAGGCAAGTCACAGTCGGAGATCATGCGTTTCTGCCAGGCATTCATGTCTGAGCTTTACAAGCACATCGGACCACAAACAGACATTCCTGCCGGTGACATCGGCGTGGGTGGCCGCGAGATTGGCTATATGTACGGCATGTACAAAAAGCTTGTGGGCGAACATACCGGTACATTCACCGGCAAAGGCCGCAACTGGGGTGGCAGCCTGATCCGCCCTGAAGCTACCGGATTTGGAACAGTCTACTTCGCAGAAGAAATGCTGAAAACCAAAGGCGAAAAGCTTGATGGCAAGACTGTTGCCCTTTCCGGATTTGGGAACGTGACCTGGGGTGCCGCCCTAAAAGCTACTGAACTTGGTGCAAAAGTGATTACCATCAGTGGCCCCGACGGCTATGTATACGATCCGGACGGCATTTCAGGCGAAAAGATCGAGTACCTGCTTGAGCTGCGCGCCTCCAACCAGGATATCGTGAAGCCTTACACCTACGAATTCCCCAATGCACAGTTCTTCGAAGGCAAACGCCCCTGGGAACAGAAAGCAGACATCGCCATGCCTTGCGCCATCCAGAATGAGCTGAATGAAGAAGATGCGAAAAACCTAGTCAAAAATGGTGTGATTGCCATTTCAGAAGGTGCAAACATGCCCTGTACGCCCGAAGCCGTGGAAATCATCCAGGAAGCCAAGATCCTTTATGGACCGGGCAAGGCAGCCAACGCCGGCGGTGTATCCACATCCGGACTCGAGCAAACCCAGAACGCCATGATGCTGAGCTGGCCAGCTGATGAGGTAGAAGAGAAACTGCACCAAATCATGAAGAACATCCATGCGCAGTGCAAAAAGTATGGAGAATGCGAAGATGGTTATATCGACTACGTGAAAGGAGCCAACATCGCTGGCTTTATTAAGGTAGCCGACGCCATGATTGACCAGGGCGTCATTTAAACGCCATGATTGATCACCTGGCTTAATCCGTTTAAGCTGTATTTTTGACCAATTCGAAATAAAAGCCTGGCATATCGCCGGGCTTTTATATTTTTATTTGTTTTTTTACCCCCTTTGCAGTAATTTTGAGTTGCTACAGGCGAATAATATTTGCACACCAAAAATCCACTGATGCCTCAAAACCCGGCAAAACACCTCGCCTCCCGGTTCATCAACAGCACAGGAAGGCATGTATTCCTGACCGGCAAAGCCGGAACAGGCAAAACCACCTTTCTCAAAAACATCGTAGCACAAACACACAAAAAAGCCGTGATCGCTGCACCCACAGGCATCGCAGCCATCAACGCAGGCGGCGTCACCCTGCACTCCCTCTTCCAGCTACCTTTTGGCACCTTCCTGCCTTCCGAAAAAGGCCTCAGCCAGCAGGAGATCCGAACCGAAACCCATACCCCTTCAAGCCTGATACGTGGACGACGCTATTTCGAGGCCAAACGCAAACTGCTCCAGGAAATCGAACTGCTGATCATCGATGAAGTCAGCATGCTGCGCGCAGACCTGCTTGACGCCATAGATATCGTACTCAGGCATGTCCGCCGCAGACGGGAAAGCCCCTTCGGTGGCGTGCAGATCCTCTTCATCGGCGATCTGCTGCAACTGCCACCGGTAGTCAAACAGGATGAATGGCAACTGCTGCAGGACCACTACCCGAGCATGTACTTCTTTCACGCCCGGGCCCTGAAAAAAGACCCGCCATTGTACATCGAACTAGAAAATATCTACCGGCAAAGCGATCCTTCCTTTATCCGCCTGCTCAACAAGATCCGAGACAACGGACTTGATGAAGCGGGCCGCAAGGAACTGAACCAACACGTCAAACCAAATTTTGACCCACTAAGCACGCAGGGATATGTATATCTTACCACCCACAATCATAAAGCCAATCGCATCAACAAAAAAGCCATCGGCGAGATCAAAGGCCCCGAATTCACCTTCCAGGCTGCGGTAGAAGGCGAATTTGACGAACGGCTCTACCCCATCGACGCCCTCCTCACACTCAAGGAAGGTGCACAGGTCATGTTTGTGAAGAATGACCACACGGGAGCGCAAAGATATTTCAACGGCAAGATTGGCATTGTGGAATGCCTCGACGACGAAGAGATCACCGTGGGCTTCCCTGACGGTTCGCCATCCACGCAAGTGGAACGCCATACATGGGAAAACAAAAAGTATACCCTGAACAGGGAAAACAACGAAATAGAAGAAAAGTTGCAAGGGACCTTTGCACAGTATCCTCTCAAATTAGCCTGGGCCATCACGGTACACAAAAGCCAGGGACTGACCTTCAACAAGGCCGTGATCGACGTGTCATCGGCATTTGCTCCCGGACAGATCTACGTGGCCATGTCGCGGCTGACCAGCCTTGAAGGCATGGTCCTCAGCCAACCCTTGCCAGCAAAACCGCCTGGGCAGGACACCGCCCTGCAGCAATTCAGCACGGAAAGACAGCGCCCAGAAAGCCTACAGGAAACTTTGAAGATGGAATCCAGGATCTATCTGCGGCAAGAGCTGATGCGCATATTTCATTTCGGGTCGCTGGCCAGCCAGCTGCACTGGCATCTGCAAAGCTATAACAAAGAAGAGAAGCGATCGGCAAAGCAGAACCACCGCTCCTGGGCAGCAGACCTGTGCCAGGATTTTGATGATGAAAAAACCACCGCAGATCGCTTCCGGAATGAACTGGCAAAAAGGCTGCACGCCTCCAATCAACAAGACATACACGCGATCAGAACACGCGTGCAAAAGGCTGGTGAATACTTTAAACCCCGCCTGCAAAAATTCTCAAAGCGCGTGATTGACCATATTGCCAATATGGGCGAACAGAAAGGTGTAAAAACATATATCCGTGAACTGCGGGATCTCGAAACGGCTTTTTATGAAAGGATGCAGCTGCTGCACAAAGCCAGCGTCCTGGTCACCGCCATGATCGAAGACAAGGAGCCTACGCGCCACCTTACTAATGATCCCGGACTGAAAACCGAAAGACAGTCCATGCTGGCCGAAGGAGCCATGGATATCCTGGAAAGACAAAAAAAAGACAAAAAGAACCGAAAACCAAAAGCCGCCAAGGGATATTCGGCAGAACTGAGCCTGGCCATGTACAAAGAAGGTAAAAGCGTGGAAGAGATCGCACGCATCAGGGAACTTGCACAAAGCACCATCATGTCGCACATGACAGAAAACGTCCGCAAGGGACTCCTGCCCGTGAGCGACTTCCTGGATGCGCAAAAACTCGGACAAGTCCTTGCAGCAGCCAAAGCCGTCAAGAGCCACAATGCTACCGACATCATGCGTGTGCTTGGCGGTGAATTTACCTACCAGGACATAAGAATCGCACTTGCACATCAACAGCAACTAAACACTTCTGAATGATAATGCGATAAGATGTTGCTGGGTTATGGGATGACTGGGTTCAATGACACTGGGTAACATCCTGCTTGCCCCTCGCTTCTTACCGCATCCTTCTTACTTGCCTCGGGCATCCTCAAACCCCAAAACCCTTCTTCCCAAATCATACACCACAGCCTAAGCACCCCTATAGCAAAAATTATCGACTCCTCCAAATTTTTTAAGCAAAAAAATATATATATCCTGATTTATCCCGCCTCGCCATTTTTATGTAATTTTCGCATCGAAAATGACAGCCTGTATGATTCATGCAGCATGTATTCATACGGGACAAAAGCCAGATAAACTATGCGCATTGAAAGAATCCAACCTGCGAAAGACCAGGAACCGGCAGCACAACAGGAAGTTGACCTCACACTGTTGGAGCCTTTGCTGGAGAAGTACAAAAACCGAAAAGGGAATCTGATCCCTTTATTGCAAGGCACACAGGACATCTACGGTTATCTCCCGAAAGCGGCATTCGCAAAAATCCATCAAGCCACGGGGCTTGAGCTGAACGAGATGTATGGTGTAGCCACGTTTTATGCACAGTTCCGGCTCGTCCCCGCCGGCAAGCACATCGTCAAGATGTGCCACGGCACCGCCTGTCACGTGCAGGCTGTGACCGCCATCACCGACGAGATCCTGGACACGCTCCGGATCAAAGATGGGGAAACCACGAAAGACGGGTTGTTCACCGTAGAAACCGTAGCCTGCCTGGGCTGCTGTTCCCTGGCTCCCGTCATGATGATTGGCGACGAAACTTACGGAAAACTCACCCCGAAACAGGCGGTAAAGATCATCCGGGAAATCCGCCGGAGTGAAAACAATTAACTCACCAATAATACCTTCCAACAATGGAAAAGACACAAGTTATTGTAGGGTTGGGCAGCTGTGGCATTGCAGCCGGCGCATCCAAAACCTACGATGAATTCAGAAGAATCATACAAACGGATAAACTGGACATAGAGCTCAAGAAAACCAGTTGCATCGGAATGTGCTACCGGGAGCCGCTCGTGGAAATCATAGACGACAGCGGGACTTACCTTTATGGCGAGGTCGGCCGCGACAGGGTTGATGAGATCATCGACAAGCACGTACGGAAATTCACCCCCATCCAGGAATATATTGTCCAGTCTACCCGTTACCCATCACAAGACGAGGGCTTCTTTGACGGCCAGGTAAAGATCAGCTTGCGCAATTGCGGCTATATTGACCCCGAGTCGCTCGAAGATTATGAAGCGCGCGACGGCTATGCAGCGATCAGGAAGATCGCCAATGAAAACATCAGCCCCGACGACGTGATACAACAAGTGCTGGATTCAGGTATCCGCGGGCGCGGCGGTGGCGGCTTCCCCACCGGCATGAAATGGAAGTTTGCACGCAACAACGAATCGGAACAAAAATATGTGATCTGCAATGCCGATGAAGGCGACCCCGGTGCCTTCATGGACCGGTCCATCATCGAAGGGGATCCCCACGGACTGCTCGAGGGGATGATGATCTGCGGCTACGCCATCGGAGCCAGCGAA
Organism: Bacteroidales bacterium; assembly: GCA_003552075.1. Taxonomy (GTDB): domain Bacteria; phylum Bacteroidota; class Bacteroidia; order Bacteroidales; family UBA7960; genus PUPG01. Next base: position 28,272 of record PUOJ01000138.1, on the reverse strand, counting down.
GGCTATATCTATTGCCGGGCAGAATACCCGTTGGCCATCAAAAGACTCAACATTGCCATCGAGCAGGCAAGGGAAAAAGGCTACCTGGGCAAGGAAGTGTTTGGCATCCCTGGCTTTGATTTTGACATCATCATCAAGGAAGGAGCTGGCGCATTCGTCTGCGGAGAAGAAACAGCGCTGATCGCTTCCATCGAAGGTGCCCGCGGCATGCCACGACGCAGACCACCCTTCCCCGCAGAGGCAGGCCTCTGGAAAAATCCCACCAATATCAACAATGTCGAAACCTTCATCAACATCCCGTGGATCATCCAACACGGGGCTGAAGCCTATGCCGCATACGGGACGGAAAAAAGCAAGGGCACCAAGGTGTTTGCCCTTACAGGGAAGATCAACCACGGCGGACTGGTGGAAGTGCCCATGGGCATCACCATCAAAGACGTGATCTACAAACTCGGAGGTGGCATCACCGACGACAAGAAGTTCAAAGCCGTACAGCTTGGAGGCCCCTCCGGCGGATGCATCCCGGAACACCTCAGCCACACGCCCGTCGACTACGACTCGGTGAACGCCACAGGAGCCATCATGGGTTCAGGTGGCATGGTGGTGATGGACGAAAGCACCTGCGTGGTGGATATCGCCAAATTCTTCCTGGACTTTACCCAAAAGGAGAGTTGTGGGAAATGCACCTTCTGCCGGATCGGCACCAAACGGATGCTGGAAGTCCTGACACGCATGACCGAAGGAAAAGGCGAAGAAGGCGATATCGAAACACTGGAGGAGCTGGCCGATACCATCAAAGACAGTTCACTCTGCGGACTGGGACAAACCGCACCAAACCCGGTACTCACCACCATCAAATATTTCCGCGATGAGTATGAGGCCCACATCCGCGACAAAAAATGTCCGGCCGCCAGCTGTAAACAACTGCTCACCTACACCGTGATCGACGAGAAATGTACCGGCTGTATGGCCTGCCTGAAAGGCTGTCCGACGGATGCCATCGAAGGGGAGAAAAAACAAGTGCACCGCATCCTGCAAGACAAATGCATCCAGTGCGGCGTGTGCTTCACACGGTGCAAGTTCGATGCCATCCACGTGGAATAAGACAGGAAACAATCAATGCACCCAATTCACTGAACATAACCGAACGGATCAAGATCAACATAACGACCCATGAGTAAATTAAACATCATCATCAATAATCAGATTGTACATGGATTCCAAGGGGAAACCATCCTCGAAATGGCCAGAAGGCTGAATATTACCATCCCCACCCTTTGTCACGACGACCGGCTGGAGCCTTTCTCCTCCTGTTATCTCTGCGTGGTGGAAGTGGAAAGCATGCGTGGCCTGCAGCCAGCCTGCTCGACAAAGGTCACTGAAGGCATGCGCATCCATACCGACAATCCCCGCGTGCACAAATCACGCAAATTTGCCCTGGAGCTGCTGGTGAGCAACCACTACGCCGACTGCACCCCACCGTGCCGGGAGGAATGCCCCGCCGGCGTCGATGTGCAAGGCTATATCTCGATGATCAGCAAAGGCAAACACAAGGAAGCCGTTGAGCTGATCAAGGAAACCAATCCACTGCCAGCTATCTGTGGGCGGGTCTGCGTGCGGCCCTGTGAGCTCGTGTGCCGCCGAAACCTGCTGGAAGAAGTGGGTGTGGGCATCGATTACCTCAAAAGGTACACCTCCGACATCGACCTCTTTTCGGAAGACCGTTTCATGCCAGAAACGAAAGAGACCTCGGGCAAAAAAGTGGCCATCATCGGTGCGGGCCCCGGCGGACTGACAGCTGCCTACTTCCTGGCCAAAGAGGGCCATCACGCCGAGATCTTTGAAGCCAGTCCCCACGCAGGTGGCATGCTGCGCTATGGCATCCCGCCATACAGGCTGCCCAACGACATCATTGAAAAAGAAGTCGAAGGCATCACCGGCCTGGGTGCCAAAATCCACTATGAACAGCGGCTGGGAGACAACCTGAGCTACGCCACACTGAAAAACGACTTCGATGCCACCGTGCTCGCAATCGGTTCACAGAAAGGCACCGGAATTGGCTGCGAAAACGATGACGCCGGAAACATCTTTTCGGGCATCGACTTCCTGCGAAACATGGAGATGACCGGCCAGAAATATGACTTTAAAGGAAAGAAGGTCGCGGTGATCGGGGGTGGCAATACGGCCATGGACTGCTGCCGTACGGCCAAACGCTGCGGCGCCGAAGAGGTGACTGTAATCTATAGGCGCACCGAGAAGGAAATGCCCGCCAACCCCATTGAGATCCACGAGTCCAAGCTCGAAGGCATCAACTACATGTTCCTCACCGCGCCTGCAATGGTCAACAAGGATGAAGATGGCAACCTGAAGTCGCTGACCTGTATCCAAATGAAGCTCGGAGAACCGGATGCATCGGGGCGAAGGAGGCCAGTCAAGATCGAAGGCTCCGAGTTTGTGGTGGAGCTGGATTACATCCTGGCAGCCATCGGCCAGAAGACGGTGGTCAACTTCATCGACGACATCAGCAAGCATGCAGGAAAAGAGCTGAAGCTCAACAAGTGGGGCGACATCGATGCCGATACGGGGACCTTGCAGACTTCCATTAGCAACGTATTTGCCTGTGGCGACGGCGTCACAGGACCTGCCACGCTGATCGAAGCCATCGGACAGGGAAAAATTGCCGCACAAAGTGTGGACAAATACCTCCGGGGACAAGAAGTCACTCCTCCCCCATTCGAATTCCTCAGCAAAAAAGAGCATTTTGAAGAACAGCACAAAGCCGATTACCAAGGCTACTTCCCGGCAAAGCTGCGCGAAGAGATGCCCACCCTCGATCCGGAAAAGCGCGACGATTTCGATGAGGTGGAACTGGGTTACTCGGACAATGCCGCCCTCAATGAAACCACGCGTTGCCTGGAATGCGGATGCGTGGAACTGCACACCTGCGACCTGAAACGCTATGCCAACGACTACCAGGCCGAACAGAAACGATTTGGCGGCGATTACAAAAAATACGAAACAGACTTCGCCCATCCTTTCGTAGAGATCGACAACAACAAATGCATTCTTTGCTCCAGGTGCGTACGCATTTGCTCAGAAGTGACCGGTGCGAATGCCCTGGGACTTGTCAACAGGGGCTTTGAGACCTACGTGGCACCCAGCATGGATGGCAAATTGCAGGATACCCATTGCGAATCCTGCGGACTGTGCATTGAAACCTGTCCCACCGGGGCCATCACAGAGAATGTCCCCTTCAAGACCATGCCGGTGAAAACGGAAAGCGTGGATACTGTCTGCAACTATTGCTCCGTGGGTTGCGAGATCAGCCTGCACCACAAGGGCGGCTTCATCCACCGCGTTACTGGTCAAAACGGTCTCGTCAACAAGGATCAAAGCCTGTGTCGGTATGCCAAGTTTGGATACCACTACATGAATGATCGGGACCGCATCACAAAGCCCCTGAAAAAGGTGAACGGAAAGTTTGAGCCCATTGGTTTTGATGAAGCCTATGCGCTCATCAGGGAGAAAGCTCACAGTGTAAAGCCGGAAGAGAACGGATTTTACATCGGGGCACGGCTGACCAATGAAGAGATATACCTGATCCAGAAGCTAGCCCGCGCCGGAGTCAAAACCAATGCGGTGAGCAGCTTTCATTACATGGATCGCGGCTCAGGATACCAGGATAATGCTCGCTATCACGTGCCGCTGGAGCAACTGCACCTGGCCAAAAAAATCTATGTACTCGACAGTGAGATCAATTACGAACACGGTGTGCCGGGATTTTATGCCTGGAATGCGCACTACAGAAAAGGGACACCCATCGAATTGATCACCACAGAGCCCAACAACCGCATGGCGCACAAGGCCCAATCGGTAACCAGGATCGCCTCAGCGTACCATTTTGTGAAAGCTGCCATCCATTACATCTTATCCAACAAGATGGAAAATGGCGTTTTCATTGATGACCACACCGAAAGCTTTGACCAGTACCGCAACCAGGTCCTCAGTGAAAGTTTCGACACGCTGCTCAGCAAGGCAGGCTGTACCCCCGGGCAAATCAGTCATTTCGCCGAGCAGTTCAACCAGGAGGCGCAATCCATCATCATGTGCTCTGAAAAGAACCTTTCTTCAGAGACCTTCCATGAGTTGCGCAACCTCTGCTTCATTACCGGCAAGCCCGGGAAGACAGCTTCCGGCCTGATGCCGTTCAAGGAAAAAAACAATGCCCAGGGCCTGTTCGATATGGGCGCGTGTGCAGCCATCGCCCCGGGTGGTAAAAAGATGACAGATCAACAAGTCATCAGCAAGCTGGAGGAAGTATGGGCTGCCAATCCATTGCCTGTCGAAATTTCGCAGGATCAGCGTGGCTTGCTGAGAGATGGCAGGATTAAGAATGCCTTCATCTTTGGGGAAGACCCCCTGGGATGTGCCAGTGATCCGGAAGAAACGGAAAAGATGTTGGAGAACACAGGCTTCCTGGTGGTGCAGGACCTTTTCATGAGTGATACCGCACGCAAGGCAGACCTGGTCCTGCCGGCATCCCTGCACCTGGAAACCGGCGGAAGCTTTACCAACACAAAGAAGTTTGTACAACAGTTTGAGGCCGTCATGCCCGGCCCACTGGAAGCAAATGCCTTTGACCAGTTAAAGGCACTGCACAGGCAGTTTGGACTGAAAGCAGATTACGGCAGCCCGGCCGAGGTGATGCTCGAAGCAGCCTCCCTCATGGATAAGCAGTCAGATGACCAGCCTTACACATTCAGTTACACCAGTGAAAATGGCCATTCCAAGCATTACCTTCATGGGTGCGACCTCTTGGTCAATCGTTTCGACAACTGGTGGGAAGAAGCGTTCAGCGCATGATCAGCCATTAATGCATGTCAAATTATAAGGAAATATCAAATGCAAACATTCCATTCGATTAATGAAGTACTCGATTTTGCCATGAAGTCGGAGCAGGAAGCGGTAGATTTCTACCAGTCGCTGGCATCCCGCATGCAAAACCAGGAGATGAAAGATGTCTTTCTGCAATTTGCCCGCGAAGAGGTCGGACACAAAGCCCGGCTGCAAAAGATCAAGGATGAAGGCCTTTTCGACATGGACGTGGAGAAGGTGCGTGACCTGAAAATCGCCGATTACGTGGTAAGGAGCGAATCCACCGAAAACATGGAATACCGGGACGCCCTGGTGTTGGCAATGAAAAGGGAAAAAGCAGCCTTCAAGCTCTATTCAACACTTGCGGAGCGAACAGACCACCAGGAGCTAAAAAAAGCCTTTCAGGCGCTGGCTGTGGAAGAATCAAAACACAAACTCAGGTTTGAGCTGGAGTACGACGACTATGTGATGCGGGAGAACTGATCTCAAATAAAGAAATCTGCTGCAAAGGTCATCCATAATGGCAATGACCGTTGCAGCAGAAATCATCATCGGTCATCTGTTAATAATCGAGCAAATCCATTGCGGCCTGCCTGATCTTATCCAGGTTAGGAAGAATGGCGGCTTCAAGGTTTTTATGAAAGCCCACTGGTGTGAATGTGGACCCCACGCGCTTAACAGGTGCATCGAGGTGTTCAAATGCGTGCTCGTTGATCTGCGCCACCAGTTCACCACCAAATCCGGAGAACACCTTGTCTTCATGAACCACAAGGGCCCTGTTTGTCTTTTTGACGGTTTCTATGATGGCAGCGGTGTCCAGCGGGATCAGTGAACGGATGTCCAAGACCTCAATTTCTTTGCCCGTCTTCTCGGCAATCTTTTCTGCTACCTGAAGACTCAGGTGCGTGGTGTTACCATAAGTGATGATGCTGAGGTCTTTTCCCTCACGACGGATACGCGCCTTGCCAAAGGGTACTTCAAAATCATCCGGAACCACCGTCTCCGCAGCCTTGGCATTGTACAACGCTTTGGGCTCAAGAAATAGTGTAGGGCCTTTGGAGCGCATGGATGTACGCAGCAAGCCTGCCGCATCATCCGCAAATGAAGGGTATACTACCCGGATGCCGGGAAAGGTGGCCAGCGCCCCCTCAGTGGTCTGTGAGTGATAAAGACCGCCCCCGATATAGCCTCCTGAAGCCAGGCGAATGGTCACATTGGGTGAAAATTGTCCGTTGCTGCGCCAATAATCATGCGTCATCTCCACATATTGCTCCATGGCAGGCCAGAAATAATCAGCAAACTCAGCACCCTCGATCACGATGCGGATCTTCTCATCAAAGCGGCTCATGCCATTGGCAGTTCCCACAATGAAATCCTCAGCAATCGGCGCATTGAACACGCGCTCCTTGCCAAACTCCTTCTGCATGCCTTTCGTCACATTGAAAATGCCTCCCTTTTCCTTGTAGGCCACATCCTGACCCCAGATATAGGTGTCAGGGTTGTGCCGGAACTCCGCCTTTAATGTCTCATTCAAAGCTGTGATGAACTTGATCTTTTCGCCATCTTCATGATGGATACCTTCAGGATATTTTTCAGCAGGATAGGCCTCAGGCAACACAAAGTCGTGAATCGAAGCCGGATCGGGGTCCGGAGCCTTCATGACCTTTTTGTGTGCGGCCGCAATCTGTTTGTTCATCTCCTTGTCGATCTCATCCAGCTCCTTCTCGGTATAAATGCTTTGTTCCAGCAAAAGCTTCTGGATCTTCAGCATGGGGTCATGCGCCTGCACACAGTGCAGCTCGCGCTCGTCGCGATACAGATCGTGACGGTCACTGTTGGAATGCGAGCCGATGCGCACCACGCTGGCATGAACGATCACAGGTTCACCAAATTCCTCCACGTGTTTACGGGCCTCGGTCATGGCATTCATTGAATTCAGCACGTCCTTGCCGTCGCAATGAATGATACGAAGGTTCTTAAATCCCCCGAAATTATCAGCAGCCTTTCTGTTGGCAGTCTGGTCTTTTTTGGGAACTGAAATGCCATACCCGTTGTCCTGGAAAACAAAAATTACAGGCAGCTTCTCATTGCTCGCCCCATTGATGGCTTCATACACATAGCCTTCCGAAACCGAAGACTCACCCTGTGAGCTGATGGCCACCCCCTTGTGTCCGTATCTCTTCATCGCGCGGGCCACACCCACTGCATGTAAGGTATGGTTCCCCGTAGCAGAAGATACGTTGTGGATATTCCACTCGGGCTTGGCAAAGTGGTTCGACATGTGCCTGCCGCCACTGGCGACATCAGTTGCCTTGGAAAGGCCATTGAGCAAGATCTCTTCGGCAGACAGGCCCGCGGAAATAGCTGTCAGCATGTCGCGGTAATAAGGGAAAAGGTGGTCGGTCTCCCGGTTGAAAACCTGCCCCATGGCCAGCTGGATGGCATCGTGACCGGCATAGGGTGCATGATAAGACCAGCCCAGGGCCTGCTTCAGGTAGTTGGGCGCCTTGTCATCCAGTTTGCGACCAAGGAGCATCAGACGGTACCATTCCTTAAATGTATCAGGTTTCACGTTCTCCAGGGTAAAACGCTTCTTTACTTCGTTGTTTACCGCCCTGTTATGCTTGGTAGCAGCCTTGGTGTCGGACTGCTTTTTTGCTGCCTTTTTTGTAGTTGATTCCATTGTTTCGATAATTACAGAATGAATTCATTATTGTCGTCATCCTCATAAACACAAAAAAATACCTTTTGTTTATCCTTCCCATGAAGACGTTCATAGAAGCACAGCGTTCATCGGCAGCAATAACACAAAAACGCCAGAAACATTCACATTTTTCCACTATTTTTAACCCCCGTTAACCATTCTTCATGTGATTTCAAACCCAGAAAAATGTCTCTTAAAATTGTTTATCTCTTTTTGACGCTGAACCTGCTGTTTAATACGCAGTTGATTGCCCAGTCAACCAGGATCATTGGTTTGCGGGAACACACCCCGGCAGTCTTCGCTTTTGTGAATGCTTCAATTACTGCTGCACCAGGTGAGGTGACCCAAAATGCCACCCTGGTGATTCGTGATGGTTTCATTGAGGCTATCGGCCGCGGCGTGGACATCCCGGCAGATGCCACTGTCGTTGACCTGGAGGGTAAAATGATCTACCCTGGTTTTATCGATGCCTATACGCATTATGGCATGCAGAAACCAAAAGAAAATGATTCCCCACACTGGAATCCGCATATCAGGCCGCACATCTCCAGTGCAGAGCAGTTTACCCCGGATGCTGAAAAAGCTGAGATGCTTCGCAAGCAAGGTTTTGTGCTGGCACATAGCTTACCCGCACACGGATTGCTGAGCGGTTCTGGCAGTCTCATCAGCCTGGGGGAAGGCAAGGCAAGATACCAACTCATTCAGTCGGATCTAAGCCAGCATATGACTTTCCGCATTTCTGACCAGATCGACAGCCACTACCCCACATCCTCCATGGGCGCAGTAGCCCTCCTCCGGCAAAGCCTGCTGGATGCCGAGTGGTATGACCGGGCCCAGTCAGCCTACCAGGAAGGGCATGTGGGTAAGCGCCCTGAGACCAACCTGAGCCTGGCCAGTCTGCACGAGGCCGTAAAAAGCCAGCAACCCTTCGTGGTACCGGTCAACGACGAGAACTGGTTTCTCCGCGCACAGGCTATTGGAGAAGAATTTTCTCTTCCGGTATGGGTGCGTGGCAGCGGATATGAATACAGGCGGATGGAAGCCATAAAAAAGACAGGGTTGCCGGTAATCCTGCCACTGAACTTCCCGGATGCTCCCGATGTCAAAAGCCCGGAAACGTCGATAAACGTAAGCCTCGAAGCACTCAGGCACTGGTATTTTGCACCGGAAAACCCGGCAGCGGTGATATCAGCCGGCCTCCAAACCGCTTTCACCACGCATGGCGACACGGATAATTTTCTTGAAAACCTGAGAATGGCCGTAAGCAGGGGGCTGGACAAGGAAGAAGCGCTGGCTGCGATCACCACAACGCCTGCGGAAATGCTGGGCATCACACAGCATTATGGCTCACTGGAGCCCGGTAAGAAGGCCTGCTTCATCATTGCCACCGGTGACATCTTTGACAACAGCACCAGGATCAGGCAGGTGTGGGTTGACGGTACCCGCTATCCTGTGGATGAAAATAAGAAGGTACCAGCCGGCGAATGGCTGGTAGAGACACCGGAGCTGCTTGAAGGCGCCATTATCAGCATCGAAGGGAGCAATCAGCGGCTAAGGGGCGACATATCACTTGACGAACAATCCGTACGTTTCAGTCATGTCGGTTTTGATGGTACCCGCATTCAAATGCGTTTTACCGGTGACAGCCTGGGTATCGAAGGGCATGTCAAGCTATCAGCCCACCTTGGCCAAGAGGAGCTCCTGGGACTCGGAAACTTCACCGCCGATCCATTTTTTACCTGGTCCGCATCCCGCAAAGCCATGCCAGACTTGCCGGAAGAGAGAACCAAAAGGATTCCACATCTGGAACTGACTGCACGTTATCCCTCCATGGAATATGGCTTCGCCGACACTCCAGAGCAACCACAACATGTGATCCTGCGCAATGCCACCATATGGACACAGGGCCCGGATGGCATGCTGCAAGAAGCAGATATGTTGGTCAGTGATGGCCAGGTTGCTGCTGTGGGTCATCAACTTGAAGCGCCGCGCAGAGCCCTTGAAATTGATGCAACAGGCATGCATATCACACCCGGCCTGATTGATCCGCATATCCATACCAGCATTGCCGGAGGAGTTAACGAAACCGGCGATGCCATCACCTCAGAAACACGCATCACCGACGTGATGCATGCCGACAATGTATGGATCTACCGGCTGCTGGCTGGGGGCATCACTTCTGCCACCCTGTTCCACGGCTCGGCCAACCCCATAGGCGGACAGAATGCCGTGATCAAACCAAGGTGGGGCATGATGGGCGAAGCATTGCTGATCGAAGATGCCACACCTGGATTGAAATTTGCGCTTGGAGAAAACGTAAAACGTATGGAAACCCGCTATCCGGGCAGTCGCCAGGGTGTAGAACAAATCATCAAAGACGCATTTGAGGCTGCTTTGGAGTACGAAACCCAATGGCAACGCTGGGAAGAGGGGCGCGAAACAATGCCTCCCCGACGAGACCTCCAACTGGAAGCCATCCTGGAAGTGCTGCGTGGCGAGCGCAGCGCACACGTACATGCGTATCGCCAGGACGAAATGTTGATGATGATGCGACTGGCCGAAGCCTATGGTTTTACCATCGGCTCCTTTGAGCACACCCTGGAAGGGTATAAAATCGCCGATGAGCTCAGAACACATGGCGCCAGCGCCGTGGTCTGGACCGACTGGTCCTCCTTTAAGGTGGAAGCCTATGATGGCATCCTTTACAATGCCAGACTGCTCGAAGAAGCAGGCGTGCACACCTCACTGCATTCGGACAACACCCAGCTGGCCACACGCATGAACTGGGAAGCAGCCAAAGTCATGATGACAGGAGTAGAAGAGACCATCGCCCTGGATATGATCACCACCCGCCCGGCCCAAATCATGGGAATAGACCACCGCACAGGCTCACTGGAACCTGGTAAAGATGCTGACTTCGTCCTGTGGAACGGCCACCCAATGTCTACGTTCACCTCCGCAGAACAGACCTGGATCGAAGGAAGGAAATATTTTGACCGGCAAGAGGATCTGCGCTTACGCGAAGAAGTTATGCAAGAACGCACGCTGATCATCAACGCCATCCTGGATGCGCAAAATAACCAAAACTAATCGTCCTTAAAAAATACTATTCCAAATTAACCAAATATGTTTTACCCACAAATCTATCAGGCCTTAAAACAGTATAATGCCTTCATGCTTTTCCTTCTGCTATCGATGGGTGGCAGCATGGCCATGGCACAAACCCCGGCTCCGGCTCAGGAGGGTCCCATAGCCATAACCGGAGGCACCATACATACCATCACCAATGGCGTCATCGAAGAAGGCATCATGGTTTTTGAAGATGGGATCATCACGGGCATTGGACAGGATTTAAGCATTCCAGAAGATGCGGAAATCATTGATGCTACAGGCAAGCATGTGTATCCGGGCTTCATTCAGGGACAAAGCACCATCGGACTGATGGAGATTGCCCGTATCCGGGAAAGCACCGACCTCCAGGAAACGGGCGCAATAAACCCCAACATCCGCGCCCAGGTCGCTTTTCACTCGGCAAGCGAACATTTGCCAGTGGCCGCCGTACATGGCGTAACCACTGTGGTGCCCACCCCTCGCGGCAGCCTGATCGCCGGCATGCCGGCAGCCATGATGACAGATGGCTGGACATGGGAAGAAATGACCCTGCGGGAAGGCCTCGGAATGATCATCGAGTGGCCATCCATGCGCGACAAAGATGATTATGCCAGGCAAACGGCATTGCTCGAAGAAGCCTTTGAGAAAGCCAGGCGATACCAACGGGCCCGAGAGGCCGCAGCAGAAGACCCCGACCTGCACCATCCCCCGGATGTGCGATGGAAAGCCATGAAGCCGGTGCTTGAGGGAGAAATGCCGGTCTTTATCTCCGTGGGAGAAGTGCGCCAGGTACAGGCTGCGATCGCCTGGGCAAAAAAGGAAAACCTGCAAATGGTGCTGGCAGGCAGACGAGACCTTGACCTGGTTGCCGATCAGCTGGCAACAGAAAACATTCCGGTGATGCTGACCGGGGTGATATCCGGACCGGCAAGAAACTGGGAAGGCTACGATGAAGGATACCATATACCCCGTAAACTATACGAAGCCGGTGTCGACTTCATGATTGCTGGTGATGCCGGCGCAGCCAGCACCTACCGTATCCATCACCACGCAGCTTCCGCAGTGGCCTTCGGGCTGCCGGAAGAAAAAGCCCTGCGTGCCATCACCATCGATGCCGCGAGGATACTGGGCATTGATGACCTCGTCGGAAGCCTGGAAACAGGTAAACATGCCACCTTCATGATCACGGATGGAAACGCACTCGAAATGTGGACCAAAAAAGAACAGGTCTATATCCAGGGGCGTGAGATTCAAATGCTTGACAAACACAAAAGACTTTACAAACACTACAAAGAAAAGCACCGGCAAGTAAATCCCTGACGGAATCTTTTATATTTCCGGCTTTTTTTTGTAATTTCGAAAAAAATAGCGACAGAGAAGCTGCCAGAGACAGCTTGATTAAATTTTCAACCATCCAATTGTTTTAAAAAAAAATCACCATGAAAAGCATTTTAAAAAATTATCGCAGTTCTTTGCCACTTGTTGCTTTTATTCTCGTTGCCATGACGATGGCTGCCTGTGGAGGCGGCGGACAGCGGGCAGCGCAGGAAGGCCAGCTCGAAGAGGTCAAAGAAGAAACAGAGATGCAAATCCGCATGCTCAGAAACGACATTGAGGAGCGCATCGAGTATATTGAGGAAGAACTGGAAGAAGCAGAGGGTGAAATGGAAGAACACCTCCAGGAAGCCAAACAGGAATTGCAAGCTCAGATTGAAATCCTTGATGAACAATCGGAAGCAGTTCAGGAGGCAACGCTGGAAACCTGGGAAGATGTCAGACTCAACCTGCAACAGGTTTACCAGGAAGCAAGCGAGACCAGAAATCAAGTGTCCGAAGAGGTAAGAAGAATGATAGAAGGCGAATAATGTCCCCTATCCTCCGGAAAATTGACATTGTTATGATCAAACATGCTGACCCGGCACGATAACAAGCCGACCAGCCCTGTATAAAGACCCGGTGCCTTGAAAATAAGGTGCCGGGTCTTTTGTATCCCATTGGTCAAAAATACCTATATTTGCACTGTTTTAATTCAATCTTAATAAAGACATATAGCTTGTGAAATTTAAGCTTTTATTTCAGGGCAGATACGAGGCGTCGAAAGCCACCGACATCGTATGCTATTGCAAGGCTTTCGCAACGAAGCAGATGGCCTGAAGTAAAAGCATTTACAGGATAGACTAATCAGTGCGCTATGACATTGCATGATCTTCAGAATGGTGAGAAGGGAATCATTACCAAGGTAAAAGGTCGCGGAGGGTTTCGCAGGAGAATCATTGAAATGGGTTTTGTGGTTGGCAAAACCGTTCAGGTCATCAAAAAAGCACCTTTACGTGATCCTATTGAATACCAGGTGATGGGCTATAACGTGTCTTTGCGACGCAATGAGGCCAAACTCATAGAGGTGATCCCGGAAAAAGACTTTCGTGTTGAAAAGGAGGAGCGCTTCGATGGGGTTTTTGAGACGGCCAAGGCCGCAACCTTCAGAAAGCCGGGGAGTCAAATCAATGTCGCCCTGGTGGGGAACCCCAACAGTGGAAAGACCACCTTTTTCAATCACGCCTCAGGCTCACGCGAAAGGGTGGGCAACTATAGCGGGGTGACTGTGGAAGCCAAGGAGGCACATTACAACCTCAATGGGTATCGCTTCAACATCACCGACCTGCCCGGCACCTATTCCATTTCGGCTTACACGCCGGAAGAAATCTTTGTGCGTGACTTCATCACCGAGAAATTGCCCGACGTGGTGATCAATATTGTAGACGGTTCCAACCTGGAACGCAATCTTTATCTCACCGCGCAGTTGATCGACATGGACATCAAGGTGGTGATGGTGCTGAACATGTATGATGAGATGCAACAGAAGGGGGATCAGCTCGACTACGAAGCCCTTGGCAGAATGATAGGGGTGCCTGTGGTGCCCACCGTGAGCCACAAGGGCAAGGGCGTGGAGGATGTCTTCAGCAAGGTGATCGAGGTCTATGAAGACCGGGATGAAACCTTGCGCCACATCCACATTCATCACGGCCAGGAAGTTGAATGCTCGATAAGCAGGCTACAGTTATTGATCAAAAAGGAGGGCAATGAGCAGCTTACCGACCTGGTTTCCTCCCGTTTCCTGGCCATCAAGTTGCTCGAGCAGGACAAGGAGGCCATCAATACGATCGCTGACAATTGCCATAACCAGGAGAAGATCCTCTCAGCGGCCGGCGAAGAGGCGCAAAGAATAGAAAAAGAGTTTGGAGAACCTTCCGAATCGGTTATTACCGACCTGAAATACGGGTTCATTGCCGGCGCCCTGAAAGAGACCATGCAACCAGGAGAGTCAGAAAAAAGAAAAACCAGTGAGATCATCGACACGTTCCTGACCCACAAACTTTTCGGCTTCCCCATCTTCCTCTTTTTCATGTGGCTCATGTTTTCCGTCACCTTTTTCCTGGGAAGTTATCCCATGGATTGGATTGAAGGGGGCGTAGAGTCGCTGAACGGATTCCTGGATGCCCGCATGGCCCCCGGTCCATTCAAAGACTTGCTGATCAATGGCGTGATCAGCGGTGTGGGAGGTGTGTTGGTATTCCTCCCCAACATCATGATCCTGTTTTTTTTCATCAGCCTGATGGAAGACACGGGTTACATGTCCAGAGCCGTGTTCATCATGGATAAACTCATGCACCGCATCGGACTGCATGGCAAGTCTTTTATTCCCTTGCTCATGGGATTCGGATGCAACGTGCCTGCCATCATGGCCACACGCACCCTGGCTAACCGCAACGACCGGATGATCACCATGCTGATCAACCCTTTTATCTCCTGCAGCGCGCGCCTTCCCATCTATGTGCTGTTTATATCCGCTTTCTTTGCCAGCTACCAGGGTACCATTCTGTTTGTCATTTACGCTACCGGCATCCTGATGGCAATTGCCACAGCCATGCTATTCAAGCGATTCATGTTCCGCACCGAGGAGGCACCTTTCGTGATGGAGCTCCCACCCTATCGCATCCCCACAATGAAGGCAACCACCAGCCATATGTGGGGCAAGGCGGTCCATTACCTGAAAAAGATCGGTGGCATCATTCTGATTGCCTCCATCATCATCTGGGCACTAGGGTATTTCCCAAATGGTGCCAGTTATACCGATACCGTTGAGGAAAAGCGAGCCACCATCGAAGCAGAATATGCAGCTTATAAATCGGCAATCGCAGAAGAAGACAGTGCAATGATTGATCAGCTTCAGGAAGATAAGGAAATGGCCATCCGCAACATGGAAGCAAGCCTTTACGCGGAGCGGCAGGAAAACAGCTTTATCGGTGTGCTTGGTAAAACCGTGCAGCCGGTGATGGAACCACTGGGATTTGACTGGAAAATGACCATCAGCATCCTCTCAGGTGTGGCAGCCAAGGAGATCGTGGTCAGTACCATTGCGGTCCTATACCAGGTGGAGGAGAGCGTACAGGCACACAGCCAGACACTTGTGGAGAAAATCCAGGGGCAGATTTACACGTCTGGCCCACGAAAGGGAGAACCAGTATTCACTCCACTGGTTGCCCTGGCATTCATGATGTTTACCCTGCTTTACTTTCCCTGCATCGGGGTGATCGCCACAATATCGCGCGAAGGCGGCCACTGGAAATGGGGTGTCTTTACGGTGATATATACCACCGTGATCGCCTGGCTGGTGGCATTCGTGATCTTCCAGGGAGGGACTTTGCTGGGATTCTGATGGGGATGTTTTTTGTTCTTCCGTGGGAAGTTGTGCACTCTAGTTGACGGGTTACGCAAACACCCAGACAACCTCAAGTTGCGGACAGCCCTGGTGTTGGTCCTACTTTAAACTTTATCAACATTTTGTCCAGCCATCGAAATACAAATATATCCGTCACCGGGGTCGTCCTTGCCGGAGGGCGCAGCTCACGTTTCGGCCAGGACAAGGGCTTATACCCCTACCGTGGCAAACCCCTGGTCCTGCATGCCGCAGACATCATCCGTCCGCTTTGTGATGAGTGCTTCATCATTTCCAACGAGCCCGACAAATATTCGGATTTTGGCCTGCCGGTAATGCCTGACCTCCGCCCAGGATGTGGTCCGCTCGCCGGCATCCATAGCGGATTGGCCTATGCCAGCCAGGATACGGTTATATTCATCGCCTGCGACACCCCCCACATTCCATCAAAAACCTTTGCCTTCCTGCTCCAGCACCTGGAAGACCATGACGCCATCATGCCATCGCACGGCAAATTCATTGAAACCTTGTGTGCCGTTTATCATAAAAAAAGCTTGCCCGCAATTGATCAAGCACTCGAAAAAAGACAATATAAAATTCTGGATGCGCATGCCGGAATGCACGTACGATACATGCCAGTTGAGCAGGAAGACTTTTACACACCCCATATCTTTCATAACATAAACTACCCGCAAGACCTCTAGCGCCGAGTCAATGCTACTGTGTCGCATACTTCGCAGCGATTTTTTCTCAGCTCAAAAAAACCGCACATAGCATGAGCCATGTAACGGTTTTATTTTGAAGAGATGCGGAAAATGATCAAGCCTTGGGCCGGCTATGGCAGTGTTGACATGACACCAGTATCCATGTCAACAGGCCTTTCAGCAGAAAGCACTCAAAAACAGTCTTTGTTCACATCCAGGACATAATCTTCGATCACCCGCATTGCCCTGGCGGTTTCCGCACCATCAAAGCCATCAATGTCTTCATAACTGATTTGCGCAGCAAAAGCGTGGTAGAAATCAGACGCCAGCGGCTTATATGACCAATGCCATCTTTCCTCCTCGTACCCACCCGTACGTCTTTTGCCGTGCGCCGTGTAAGGCTGGCAAAAGCCATAATCCGAAGCATTTGCCTTTAGCCATTGATAGACAAGCTTTCCTTGGCCGTGCTCGAAATAGCTGTTTTGCAAACTGTTCAGGTCAATGTCGGTACCCCAGTGATGCCTTGACGTGCCTGGCATGGCGCTGAACCTTAGGATCTCCCGGGACCGCTCCACAGGATCTTCGATGTCCGTCGCCAGGATGCCACCATGCAACAAACTGACACCTTGCCATTTGTTTTCCCAGATACGTTTCTGATGGGAGAAAGTCCTGGTGGCTGACAAGACCACCAGCTGCAAGCCTTCTTTTTCAGCAGCAGCATGCATCTCTGTAAATGCCTCCATGGCCTCCCGCCGCAGAAACATACCCTTACGATTGGCGTACTTGCGTGAAATCTCTTCGAAACCAGCCTCATCTGATTCCGGATCGATCCGGCCAAGCAACATGTCCGTGGTGATATCACCAAAACCCGATGCATTGTCCATCATATCCCTGTCGTGTATAGTGTATAAACGCCCGTCGCCTGACGGGTGAGTATGTGCATGCCTCGTTTCTGTAATATGCTTATTGTGCAAATCCTTATGGCGCATATGATCCTGGAGAGCCTGATGATGATGCTGACCATGCCATTGCAAATGCCCATCCAAGTGCATTTGCTGCTTTGGCGGTGGCACTGTGGAGAACCATCCTTGTGGCATACCGGCCAAAACAACACCATCCTGGCCGTTATCCATGTGCTCAACCCGCCTGGCAGCTCGAAATCCACGGGAAAAGATGAGCAACAAGGCCAGGATGACGACCATGATGATCAGCAGCACCTCCTGCCAGGTGAGCTTTTTGTGCTTCTTCCTTTTCTTTCTTTTTGCGTACATATGTTCAGATGTTACACATGCCAGTCACCAGGAATTTATCAGGCCCGGATGAATGATGCATGCATTTCATTTCAGGCCAACTATTTCAACCATTTATCAAGCCAGCCAAAGAACTCCCGCTGCCAGAGGATGCCGTTTTGCGGGCTAAGCACCCAGTGATTTTCTTCAGGGAAAAACAGCAGCCGGCTTGGAATACCCTGAAGCTGCAGCGCATTGAAGGCTTGCAAGCCCTCAATATATGGCACCCGGTAATCTTTCGCCCCATGAATGACCAACATGGGCGTATCCCAATTTTGCACGTAAAGGTGAGGAGAGAAATCATAGCTATGTGGTTGAGGATCCTCCCAATACGCTCCCCCAATATCATGGTTGGCGAAGAACATTTCCTCGGTGGAAGCATACCAGCTTTCAAGGTTAAACAGACCACAATGGGAGATGAAAGCGCTGAACCTGCCTTCGTGCTGTCCAGCCAGCCAAAACACGCTGTACCCGCCATAACTCGCACCCACGGCACCAAGACGGGCTTCATCAACAAAAGCTTCCTCTTTCACCGCATCGATGGCGCTCAGATAGTCCAGCATATTTTGTCCGCCCCAGTCTTCACTGATCTGGTCATTCCACTCCTGACCAAAGGTGGGCAGCCCCCTGCGGTTTGGCGCAACCACCACATAGTCATTGGCCGCCATGATCTGAAAGTTCCAGCGGTAAGAGAAAAACTGACTGACGGCACTCTGCGGGCCACCCCCGCAATACAGCAATGCCGGATACTTCTTTTCGGGGTCAAAGTTGGGTGGATAGATGACCCAAACCAGCATTTCCTTACCATCGGTGGTGGTAATCCAACGCTCCTCCACGCGACCCATGGCAATGCGATCAAGGATCTCCTGGTTGACTTCACTTAATTGTGTATCAGCACCGGTGGTTTTATTCACCCGGAATATTTCCGTTGGCATCGACATAGACATGCGTTCAGCCACAAGCGCATCGCCAGCCACGGCGACAGACTGATAGTTATGCTTGCCGTCGGTGAGCTGCAAGATTTCTGCACTGGCCACGTCCACTGCATAAAGCTGATAGGTGGCGTGAATGCCACTAACGAAGTACAGTGTCTCACTATCGGCAGACCATGCAAAGCCACTGGAGCTTTGGTCAAAGCCTGCAGACAGATCGCGGTAAGTCCGGCTGGACAAATCCATGATCATGATCCGGTTCTTGTCCGATTCAAAACCATCCGTCTCCATGCTTTCCCAGGCCATGTAGCGGCCGTCGGGCGAAAACACGGGGTTCCTGTCGTACCCGTCGTTAAACGGGGTCAGGTCCTCCGTGGTGCCGGTTTCCAGGTGATAAAGATAAATATTGGCATTGGTGGAAGTCGTCCAATCCTTACCGGACTTTTTCTTGCAGGTATAGGCCAGGTATTGCCCATCTGCGCTCCAGGTGATTTGCGAACTGCCTCCAAACGGTGGCAGGGGCGAATGGTAAGGCTCGCCATCCATGATGTCGATGCCCTCTTCTATCTTCTCCTCATCATAGGGAGTTACAAACACATGGCTGTATTTACCGTCGTGCCAGCGGTCCCAGTGCCGGTACATCAGGTCATCTGCCACATAGGCATGGGCCTTGTCCAGGTCCGGATGCATGTCTTTTACGGTTTCGTCAACCTGAACCCTTTTGGTGTAATAGATGTGTGCCATGTCGGGGGAATAGCCAAATCCGGTGATTCCACCTTCGATGCTGGTAAGCTGCGTGACCTGACTGCCATCGGGGTTCATTTCAAAAAGCTGATTGCTGCCGTCGACACTTCGCATAAATCCGATCCGGGCGCCATCCGGACGCCATGCTGCAGCAGATTCTGAATGTGTGGAGTTGGTGATGTTCACCGCGTCACCGCCTGCTACCGGCATGGTATATAGGTCGCGGACTCCCTGATTTTCGGGCACATCATAATATGTGACACCAAACAATACGGTCTGTCCGTCAGGCGAAACCTGTACATCGCTGATCCTTCCAAACTCCCAGAGGGTTTCCGGGGTTAAAAACTGATTTTGCCCTTGCAAGGCACTGGAGATTGTCATCATACAAATAATGGCTAATAAAGTGATTCGCTTCATGATATTGTGTGTTGGTTGGTAATGAAATAATGCTGTGGCTTAAACGGCCAGGGCCTCTTTGATTTTGCCTTCAAGCTCTTCTGCGAGCTCTTCATTGTCAAGAAGGAGTTGTTTGACCGCATCCCTTCCCTGGCCAAGCTTCGTATCACCATAACTGAACCAGGAGCCGGACTTTTTCACAATATTGTGCTCCACGGCCAGATCGATGAGCTCTCCTGCTCTTGAGATGCCCTGCCCATAGATGATGTCAAATTCTGCCTGACGAAAAGGTGGTGCCAATTTGTTCTTCACTACTTTCACACGGGTACGGTTACCCATCACACGATCACCTTCCTTGATCTGTGATGCCCGACGGATGTCAATACGCACGGAAGAATAAAATTTCAGGGCGTTACCTCCCGTGGTGGTCTCCGGGTTGCCAAACATCACGCCGATCTTTTCACGCAGCTGGTTGATGAAGATGCAACAACAATTCGTCTTGTTGATGGTGCCCGTCAGCTTTCGCAGGGCCTGTGACATCAGGCGCGCCTGCAAACCCATTTTAGAGTCTCCCATCTCTCCCTCGATCTCACTTTTGGGTGTCAGAGCAGCCACCGAGTCGATCACAATGATGTCAATGGCACCCGAACGAATCAGGTTTTCTGCAATCTCCAGCGCCTGCTCGCCATTATCCGGCTGGCTGACCAGCAAATTCTCAATGTCTACACCCAGTCTATGGGCATAATTGCTATCAAAGGCATTTTCTGCATCGATAAATGCAGCCACGCCACCAAGCTTCTGGGCTTCCGCAATGGCGTGGATGGCCAGCGTGGTTTTTCCGGAGGACTCCGGGCCATAAATCTCCACCACCCGGCCCCGTGGCAAACCCCCGGTGCCTAAAGCCATATCCAGCATAATGGATCCGGTCGGAATTACATCTACGGGCACAACTGCTGAATCACCCAACTTCATGATCGTACCCTTGCCATAAGACTTTTCAATCTTATCCAGGGTCATCTGCAAAGCCTTCATCTTCTCTTTATTGACTGCCTTGTCTTTGTTTTGCTCCGTTGCATTGTCTTTTTCCTTGCTCATAGGATTAATTTTATGTTTTGGATAAATTTTATTTTCTCAAAGATAATAAAATGTTTTGTTTGTCTTATTTTTAATGAAACAAATGTACGATTTTTTTTGTTTCAAAATAAGCTTCAGAGAAAAAATCACTGATGGCATAGACCTGGTATCGGCAAGGCAATCCAGCAAGCTCATCGGCCAGGTTGCCGCCTTTTAGATACAGGATACCATTGGCAAGCGCATGACGCGAGGATTTTTTGATCTTGTTTTTTACCCAGGGATAAAAAACAGGTAAGGGTTTCACTGCCCTGCTGGTGATAAAATCATACCGGCCAGGCATATCCTCAGCCCTGCTTTGGATAGCATCCACATTAGCCAACCCAAGCTGGGTTGCCACATGCCTGACCACCTTGATCTTCTTTCCGATGGAGTCCACCAGGGTAAAATGCACATCAGGACAGGATACAGCCAATGGCAGTCCAGGGAAGCCTCCACCGGTGCCAACATCCATCACTTCGGTGCCCGGTTTGAAAGAGATCACTTTCAGTATAGATAAGGAATGCAGCAGGTGACGCTGCACAAAATGCTCCATGTCTTTCCTGGAGATCACGTTGATTTTTTCATTCCATTCGAGATACAGGTCAAGCATGGCCGCAAGTGCCTCCACCTGACTGTTTTTTAACTGCGGAAAATATTTTTTAATGCTTTCCATAACAAAAAAAGCTCCATGCCAATGAATTGACGCACAAGGAGATAATTATCCAATGAAGGTTCTACGTAACATATTAATCACATTATAAGCACCTGGTATGCGCCATTTGATGTATTTTTGACCCGTTGTGAACAATCAGGATGTACGGCCATCGTTTCCCTTATCAAAAATAATGTTTATGTATCAATTCTGGCAAGGTCTTTACAAAAAGCTGATCTTTGGCTTGATGATTATTCCCGGAAGCCTGCTGGCGCAGCAAAGCATTGCATTGGAAGATTACATTGCACAATACAAACATGTGGCCATAGCCGAGATGCGTGAATCAGGAATTCCGGCCAGCATCAAGCTGGCCCAGGCCATCCTTGAGTCAGGCTTCGGCAATAGCGAACTGGCTGTGCATGCCAACAACCATTTTGGGATCAAATGCCATGGATGGCCGGGAGCATCATACTTCTATACAGACGACGAGCCAGATGAATGTTTTCGGAAATATGCAGACCCCATTTACTCCTTTTTTGATCATACGGAGTTCCTTTTAACACGTCCACGATATGCCTTCCTTTTCGATTATGAGCCGGATGATTACAAATCCTGGGCAAGGGGTCTGCGGAGGGCAGGCTATGCCACCAACCCGGAATATGCCAATCTCCTGATCCGCCTGATCGAACAAAACAATCTTTACCGCTTTGACCAGAAAGCCCTTGACAGCAACTACATGCTGGCAGATGACTATTCCGGGATCCGTCAAAAAGATCCTGCCACAGCAGGTGATTTAAGCGACAGAATGATTCAGCGTGATGAACTGCAACGGGAGGTCCGCACTTACAACAGAATCAACTATGTGGTGGCGCGACCGGGAGACACGCCGCAGACGATTGCGCGTAAGTTCGACATCAGGCCCGGACGCATTATCCGCTATAACGACTGGAGTGATGAATTTCAGCCACCCCCCGGGCACCGCATCTACCTGCAGCCAAAAAGGCGCAAGGGACCAGTCAGGAATCATGTGGTGCAGGAAGGAGAAACCATGGCCGACATCTCCCACGAATATGGGATCCGGCAGGAAAACCTCTATCGACGCAATGCAATGAACTGGGATGAAGAACCCGAACCCGGTGAAAAGCTCAGGTTGCGGGGTTATGATGGCATCTTCATTCAGTACCTTTTCAGACGGCCTTAACCCATCCAGCAATTGCCGGTCTATCCTCCTGCAATACCATACACATCCCAGCAATGTAGAACGGAACCAAAAACAAGGCCACAAACAGGCAAGGGCCTTGGGTATATTTTCCATGAAACAGTTCCGGGTCTGGCCCGGCAAAAGCTATGCTGTTGAAATACCAGATGGATGCGCCCGTATTCGGCACGGGTGATGTCCCATTACAGCTCCCGCACATAGGCACCCTGAAGGTGCGTGTTCCACACGTCCACGCCCAACTCTACCAGATTATCCTCCATGGCCGAAGCACGCCAGGGCCTGATGGATCCGTCAATCAACACACGCCCCGGATGCACAATGTGCAACAAGGCATTCATGTCCAAATTGATGTCCCCGGTGACAAGCAGGTAGTCTACCCGGTAAGGCCAGAGGCTTGCTGATTCTAAGGAACTTCCTGTTTGTTTCAAACTTCCTGTGCGTGCGCAGGTGTCTGCATGTGAAATGTTGTTAGCATAGAGGGAGTCTCCTGAAAACTCCAGCATCTTCTTTCCCGCAGATGACAGAAGTGTATAAATTGCTGACTGATCATGCATTACCAGAATAAGTAAGCCATGAAAACAAATCAGGTCGCCACACCCCTGAACCCCACCTGGAATATGCAATCCAAGGGCATCACCTATGACCAGCTTCGCTTGTTCATCGCTGCTTCCCCTGCGCAACCTGTTCGCTTCCACCGTAAAGCGCTTTTGCCGCTCATTGGAGACCATCTCTGCCGATGCAAGAAAAACGGTTTGCCGTGCGGTTGTGAAATCCACCGCCGTCTCACGGTTTACATGATAGACGACAAAGTAACGTTGCTGGCTGTTTTGCGATGCACGCCAGGTCCACGACACACTCATCAGCAAAAGCGCACCCAGGGCAGCAAGCAAAAAACCACGTCTTACTGCCATCAGGTAGATAAAAAGGAATACGAGGAATATGAAAAACAACAGCGTTTCAGAAAAACTGATGTACACCCCCGTGGTGACAGAGCCTGGCAAGCCTTCAATGAAGCTTACGCTGTGATGCAGCAGGCGCACGATGAAAGCGAGACATTGGCCTGCCAGGCTGCCCAACACCGGCACCGGACTGAGGGCCAGACTGATCAGCGCGCTATAAATTACCAGGCTGGCCAGGGGAATAACAGCCAGGTTTGTCAATAAGAAATAGTTGGGAAACTGGTTGAAGTAATGCAATGCCAGCGGGCCGGTAGCCAATTGGGCGGCCAGGGATACGGTGATGATGGCCCAGGCTTTGGAGAGCAGGATGTTTCTGACTGTGATCAGCTTTTCAAACCAGGGCTGGAGCGACACGATACTAATCACCGCAAGATAGGAAAGCTGAAACCCGATGTGCTTGATGATGGCAGGATCAGAAGCCACCAGCACAAAAGCCGAGGCTGCCAGTGTATTATAAATATTGGTAGGACGCTGGAAACTTTGTCCCAGCGACACGAAGCTGAACATGACAGAAGCACGCTGCACGGAAGGACTAAAGCCCGTGATTGCCGCATAGAACCAAATACAGAGGAGGATACATATGGCCTTTAGGAAATGCCCTCCACGAATCCTGTGCAGGAAAGAAAAGATCTTGCTGAGCACCATGAAAATAATGCCCACGTGCAGGCCGGAAACACAAAGGATATGCATGGCACCCGCACCGGCAAACTCCCGCCGGAGGTCCTCATCCAGGTATTCACGGTAACCCAGCAGCAATGCAGAGATCACTGCAAAATCGCGTCCATGCAGGTGATTCTCCGCCAGTGTATCCAATGCCCGCTGGCGAAGGAACAGGGCCAGATGCATGATTGTACTTCCCCGGTTTCTATCGGCCAGCAACCATTCTCCTGAACGCACGTACATGCTGTGGAAGATGTGCTGCCTGGCAAGGAAGCGCTGATAATTGAAAGCTTCGGGGTTTTGTGGCGCTGAAACCTTGCTGTACCGGCCCTCCAACAAGATCCGGTCACCATATTGCAGATCACCGACCAGGCTGTCCTTTTCAAAATACAACATCAAACGTCCTTCTGCCGGTTGCTGAAGGCTGTCATTTCCTGCAAACAATACTTCTGCCACGGCCTGAAACGAATTTGCCCTTTCAGACAAAGGCTCATCGATCTGTACCAGAAAATAACCACCCGCTTCACATAGATGGCGAAAATGCCCGGCCCTGTCATAGCCGTGCTGCTGCCAGGCAAGGAAATAACCTGTCAGGCAAAGCAGCAATGCAGAAAAACACCCGCACAACATTTTATATTTGGGAAATACCAGGCCATCCTTAGTCAAGATCATGCAGGTAAACAGCACAAACCCAGCAACCCCTATGCCCCAAAAGCCTGATGACAGCTCCCCATAGTCGAGATAAAGCAAGACTCCGGCACCAAAAGGAATAAACAGCCGTGGTAACGGCATGATTGCACGACCCTTTCTCATCACAGGACAAAATTATTTTTATTTTATCCTTATTGCAAATATTATGGGTCAAAATATTTTAAACAGCAGGCTTAATTAGTTGAATGGTATGGATGTGCCAGGGCATATTGGATGCAGGGCATGGCGGAAGCATGGCATGGCGGGTAAACTTGCCCGCAATGAGGTGCCCCCCTGACTAATGATTGCCAGGGAGCATGATACCTGATTGCAATGGAGCCCCTGGTTGAACAGGGGCCAGGGGGCAGGCAAGCGTCCTGTAAGGTCGACCCAGCTGGGACAGCTTGTTTGGGGTCACGGATGGATTCTTTCGACAATGATGCGTGCCGCCTCTGCGGAAGCACCTTCACCACCAAGACGTTCTTCCAGGGCAGCATAATCCCTGGCAAGTTCTGCCCGGCGATCATCATCATACAGCAACTGGCGCAACTCCTTCCTGAGTTCTGCGTGGGTAAACTCCCGTTGAATGATCTCACGCAACACCGGCTTGTCCATGATAAGGTTGACCAGGGAAATATAGGACACACGGATCACTTGCCGGGCGATAAGGTAGGAAAGCTTGTTGGCCTTGTAGCATACAGCTTGGGGAACACCGAACAACGCGGTTTCAAGTGTGGCTGTGCCGGAAGCCACCAGTGCGGCATCCGCATTCGCAAGCAAGGCATAGGTTTCGTCACAAACCAGGGAGACATTCTCATGCTGGGTGCAGGCATCATAGGTCAAGCGGTCATGAGAAGATAAACCGGCCACCACAAAATGGCATTCCGGGAAATCCGGTGCCAGGGCCGCCATGGATTTCAGCATCCGCCTGATCTCCTGCTTGCGGCTGCCCGGGAGTAAGGCCACCAGCGGTTTGTCCGGAAGCAAGTGCTTTCTCCTGAAAGCCGCATAATCATTGTTTCTTTTTTTGGGGATGACCTCATCCAGGAGGGGGTGGCCTGGAAAAGAAACCTCCATGCCATGCCGGCGGTAAAAGTCCTGCTCAAATGGCAGGATCACCAGCATCTCATCTACCACCTTGCGGATTTTCTTCACCCGGGATTGTTTCCAGGCCCAGACCTGCGGACTGATGTAATACAGGACAGGGATATCATGCTTATGCGCAAATTCCGCGATCCTGAGGTTAAATCCCGGATAGTCCACGAGTATCAGGGCGTCGGGCCTCCAGGAAAGCAGGTCACGTTTTGCCTGTCTCATCAGGCCAAGAATGGTCCTGAGGTTGGCAATCACCTCCCAAAACCCCATGAACGCCAGTTCACGAATATGTTTGATCACCTCACCGCCAGCTTCACGCATGCGGTCTCCGCCCCAGACACGAAACTCAGCCTCTGGGTCCTTATGCCTGATCGCCTTCATCAGGTTGGCGGCATGCATGTCGCCCGATGACTCACCTGCAATGATGTAATATCTCGCCATGGCCCAGGGATCAGAAAATGCTAAAGACTGCGATCACCATCAAAAAAGTAACCAGCAGGATGCCCCGGCCCGTGCGGTCTTGTTTTTTGGTGACCATATAAAAACGAAAGGGAAACAGGTTAGCCGCAATGGCTACCAGGAAAGGGACTTTAGGTCTGGGTGCATAGATCACCCCCTCCACCTGTCCGTGCGGGGTGAGCAGGGAAATAACCAGTGCATATACCAGGATGGGCAACACGATTCCTATCAACACACCCAACGTAAGGTTGTCTTTATTTAGCATCAAAATTCCATTTTGTGATTTCCGGGATCAGGTCATGTGCCGTGAAATCGAATTGTACAGGCACCACCGAGACATAATTGTTTGAGAGCGCCCATTCATCTGTTTCATTGCTGTTTTCATAGAGCACAAACTCTCCTGTCAGCCAGAAGTAATCTTTTCCACGGGGGTCCTTCCTGTAATCAAAATCTTCGTTCCAGTTACCCCTGGCCTGGCGGCACACCTTGATCCCTTTGATTTCCTTTTCTTTCACGGCTGGGATATTCACGTTCAGGCAGATCCCTTCCGGCAAGCCGTGCTCCAGCACATTGGAAGCCACCCGGAGAATGTGCTTCTTAGCCTGGGTAAAGTCGGCATCAAAACGATAGTCCAGCAAGGAAAAGCCTACGGAGGGGATGCCCTCCATGGCACCTTCGATGGCTGCCGACATCGTGCCACTGTATATCACGCTGATGGACGAGTTTGAACCATGGTTGATGCCGGAAACCAAGAGGTCGGGCTTTCTTTTGAGTACCTGTGTTACAGCCAGCTTCACACAGTCGACGGGGGTTCCGCTGCAACTGTACTCTGAATGTCCGCCATCCACGGTAATTTTCTCAAGCCGCAGGGGGTTCGTGATGGTAACCGCGTGTCCCATCCCGCTTTGTGGCTTATCCGGTGCTACCACCATCACTTCGCCAAGCTCCATCATATATTTTACCAGGTGACGGATTCCGGGAGCCATCACCCCATCATCATTGGTAACCAGAATCAATGGTTTCGTCATAAATCGTGTTTTTATCTGTAAAATTGATTACAAAGCTAATCAGAAAAAGCTTGATTGGCAATCCCAAAGAGAAAAAGCATCGCCATACTCCCCGGCTGCTTAACTTTTTTTAACGGGCGACAAAATGGCAGGGCAGAAGCCATGGCCTGTTTTTTGATTAGTTTTGCGCAAGCTTGGCCTGCATCCTGGAAGATTACAATCCAGCCTGCACGATTGACAATGTAAGACAGGCCAGGTGATTTGAACTTTTGCATCGTTAAATTTATTGCCCTATGATAATCAACACGGAAATTTTGATCATTTTCGGGGTGTTCATGCTTATCAGCTGGCTG
Source organism: Bacteroidales bacterium (assembly GCA_003552075.1). Classification (GTDB taxonomy): domain Bacteria; phylum Bacteroidota; class Bacteroidia; order Bacteroidales; family UBA7960; genus PUPG01. The sequence goes on along the minus strand of PUOJ01000138.1, from coordinate 593 downwards.
GTTTCCAATCAGCTCAAAACCCGTTTTTCAAAGTATTCGCGGATGCCCCTGCGCAGTGGATTGTCCGGACGAGAAATCGCGCAGAAGATGCTGGATGAGAGTGGCGTGGAGAATGTCCGCGTGATATCGACGCCCGGCAAGTTGACCGACCACTACAACCCGCTCAACCGTACGGTAAACCTTAGTCCGGAGGTATATAACGGCCGGTCGGTTGCTGCTGCAGCCGTTGCAGCCCATGAATGCGGCCACGCGGTGCAGCACGCCCGTTCCTACGCCTTCCTGCAAATGAGGTCCGCACTGGTACCGGTGATCAGCGTCAGCTCCCGCTACATGCAATGGGTGCTGCTGATTGGCATCCTGACAGTGGAAACGATGCCGGGCATCCTTTTGGCAGGCATCATCATGTTTGCCGCCACCACCCTCTTCAGCTTCGTCACCCTGCCCGTGGAATTTGATGCCACCAACAGGGCACTGGCCTGGCTGACCAGCACAGGAATGACGGTGGGTGAAGAATACAGCAGCGCCAAGGATGCGCTCAAATGGGCGGCAATGACCTATGTAGTCGCAGCACTCGCCTCCCTGGCCACCTTGCT
>PUOJ01000113.1 GCA_003552075.1 Bacteroidales bacterium | reverse complement strand
TATATGGCGGCATCGATCATGAAGCCAATCCGGCGCTGCGCGACCATCAGAAAAAGAAAGCTGAGCTTGAGCAGCTCCTCCGTCACGGGGGCCACATAGCGGGTGAGTGCTTGTTGTTGCAGGTCAAAAAGGTCGGCGAGACCAGTGTTTGCATAAAAGGCGATCACCGCTGAGATAAGCCCCCACGCCAAGGCCAGCAGCAGCCATCTGGTGCGCACGAGTTTAAAGCTGTCCAGGAGAAAGAGACAGAAGAGAAACAGCAATACCGGGAAAAACGCAAAAATGGCCCACATTATAGGGGTGGTTTGATTGATCCATGACCAAGGGGGTGCCTGCTGGTGTCCGCAATCAGCTGACGGGTTCTGTCAGACCGGCCATTGATGATCACCGGCTAAGCCCAGGCATTTGCTTGTTCAATGGATGATGTTAACAGGCATTTGGGGTGTCGCCTCATAAGCCAGCTGGGCGCCAGGCTTCCCAGGTGATTGGCACGCCAGACACTGATGCAGGAAAAGTCATCTGATGGCTGGCCACTGCATTACAAGCCATGTCCTGAGTCCTTCTGCTACGAACGCATCTGCGGTCAGCGCTTTGGGCTGATCATCACCGGCCAGACAGGAAGGTGTTCCGCGCCACGGACTTCCAAATAGTACATGCCTGCGCGGAGGTGTTTTACCTGGAATGACTCCTGGTATTGTTTGCTGCCCTGCACCGTTCGTTTCTTGGCCACCTGTCCCTCTGGGGTGATCAGCCGAATCAGCAGCTCTTCCTCGTCCTGGCTGTGGAATGCCAGGTGGAGCACATCGGAAGCAGGGTTCGGAAAGACCCTGGCGAGCAGCGTGGTGAACGTCTTTTCCTCCCCGTAACTGGTATCCGTAAAATTGGTGGCATAGGCGCGGTAATGGTATTGCGTTTCGGTTTGCAGGTCTGTGATTTGCGAAGTGAAGGCTCCCTCACCGGCGCCATCATGGCTCATGCCGTCATTGTTGTTGATGGTGGGATTGGGTTGTGTGCTCCACACCACTCCGCGGGCCGTTACCTCGGTATTCCCGTCAAAGCCCACATTGCCGCTTGTCTCTGCAAAGTTGTGGGCGATGATGTCTGGCTCGCCCGAGTCCACTTCCGGGCTGAGCGCTGACTTTGTTTTAAACTGCCTGGTGTTTCCATAATGGACCTGGGTGCTTGTCCTGGCATAGGCGCGCACGTAGTAGGTGTTCGCCGGCTCCAGGTTGGTGAGCTTCACCTGGTAAGCGCTTTCACCAGGCCCTTTTTCGATACGCCCTTCGTTATCATCGATCAGGGGGTCACCGGTGGTATTCCATACGATGCCCCGTTGGGAAACACTCTGGCCATCATCATCCAGGATGGTGCCACCGGTGATGGCATTAAAAGCCCGAATATTGTCTGTTTCGTTGGTTACCAGGATCACCCCGGTGGTGGGCTGATAAGCAGCGATCACATGTTTGATCTCACGGACGGTGCGTGCATTGTCTGCTTGCTCTGCATGGCCTGTCGACACGCCGGAATGTGTGATATTGGGGTTGGAAAAATAGGGCACCTGGGTGTGGTCATTGCCGTCAGCAAAATACTGCCCGCTGGTATACGTCATCACCGAGCAAAAGCGCCCACCAGTTTCACCTGTCCAGCGCCAACCGGCAGACCATTGGTTGTCCGGCCAGTTTGTCCAGTCCGTTGGCCCAGGTTGAAAGTTTTGTTGTGCATGGTGGTGCAGTCCCATGTTATGTCCCATCTCATGGATGTGTGTAAACCCATTCGCTGCTTGCTGTACCCTTGTAAGGGAAAAACCATGCGTCGGGCTGCCATGGCGGCTGTTAAGCAGCCAGGCCAGGCCGCCGACATCAGACACTTTGGCAAACATGGCCACCAGGTCGGCGCCGTGTGTTGCTCGCCAGTTGTGGGCCATGGCAAGGTTTCCTGTGCCCTCTGTCAGGTTACCCAGGTCGGCGGAAGAGCTTCCGCTCTCGGTATGGTTGACCTGGCCGCTGTGAACAAGCTCCATCACCACCCGGGTTTTGCTGTTTTCGAGCGTCATCTGGGCGTTGACCATAGCCAGTGCAACGACATTGTGTATCCCGCCGCCGTTTAACAGGGCCCACTGACGTGCTTGCGGGGTGTATACCACCATCACCCCGATGCGTGCCATGTCTTCAGGTCCTTTTTGGTGTTCTTTGAGGTGATTGCGGATGCGCTCCTGTTCCCGGATGTCATCAGGCGAAGGTTCCGGGATCAATGGTGGTCCGCCTTCTATGATGTCACGGTCACTGGCGCGCATTTCAAGGAGGTAGTGCCGTGCTCCCGAGGGGTCGCTGATGATTTTGAAGAACTGATCCTTTTTTGGGATGAAAATGGTGCCCAGGGTGCGCTCTTTTGTGGTCGACAGCGCTACATAGACACCTCCCTCCGGGGCCCGTGCTGCTACGGTGAAAGATCCGTTTACGTTGGTGTCCACGCGCCGGACATCCACCAGGTTGTTTTTTCTGTCTTCAAAGAGATTGAGGACCAGGTGGTCTTTTGCGGCCAGCTCGCCCGCACTGGTCAGCGCCTCCGCGAGCACAACTTCGCGATAACGGACAATGTGTTTTGCCTGATCCAGGAAGTCCAGCGCCTTTGATGCATCCTTGCGGGTATCGCCGAAGGCAGCAATCAGCTCGTAGGTGTTTCCTGAGCCCTGGCCAGACTTGTCCTGATCTCCTGGCGGGTTGTTGCGGTTTTCGGCGCTGAACCCCGGAATGGCCGCAAAAAGCATAAAAAATATGCCAAGATGCAATGTAAAGAAGCGGAAAGCATGTATTGTAAACATCTGTCTGATTGTTTTTTTCACATAAAATTTTTATAAAATTAATGGTTTTATATAAATAGGCAAATGCTTTGATGGCATCACGCGTTTCACCAAATTAACTAATCGGCCCGTCCTCATCTTCTTCCGGCTCCGGGAAGCGTGTCGACCAGATGATCGCTTCCACCTGCCGGAGATAGTCCCGTTTGTCGTAACGAGGCGCAAAGACCCATCCATCCATCATGAAAAGGCGGTTGGTTTCTTCGTGTACGAAGGTGTAGGTTACAAATGGTCCGCCCATGAAGTCACCTTCTACGCGCCACAGGCTGCGTGCTTCGATGGCATATTTGCCATTGAAGTCGACCTCCCGGAACTCCGGACGCAATTTCAGGGGTTCGGTGTTGTAGGTGGTCATGTAGCTGCCGGGGAACTGACCGGGGATGTAGCGTTGGGTGATGGAGTCGCGGCGTGCCCAGATCACGTCTTCATCAAAGTCTACTGCCGGATCGGTATAATCCATTGTCCAGATCATCACCGACTGGTCGAACTCCTCCCTGGTAGCCGTCTTGCGTAGCCAGATAAAGTTTTCACCTTCTACGGCAACAAAATACCCTTCCGGTATGGCCATGTCGACGCCAAACATGTTTTTTGCCGTTTGGTGTGAAGAAGTTTGCAACATTCGCCGGTAGGCATTTTCCAGGCGGAGGTATTCCACTGCAAGGAAGCGGTCGAAAAACTGCTCCTTGTTGTTTTCGAGGATGCGGACGGCGGATTCCTCGCTAGGGGCGGTAACCCTGATTACCTTCTGGGGGTAAGAATAGACGTCGCGTCTGAACTCGATTCGCGGCCTTTCGAGGGTTTCGTCCACCTCGAGCATAAAGATGTGGCGGTGGCTTTCAAACACGGTCGAAAACTCCCGTGTGGGAATGAAAATCACGTTGAACATGGGTTCTGGCTGGTTCAGGGTGCTGATGGGTGCCCGGAAGATGTTTTCAAAGGCAGTGCCCACCTGTCCTTCCCACAGGCTGTTATTCATCACCGCAAGCAGCTCACCTGCCCGTCCGCTGGCAGATGGCTTTTCGGGACGATCCACGGTGCCGCATCCGGCAATGTTCAGCAGCAGCAAGACCGCCAAAAGCTGAGGCAGGAGAAAGATGGATTTGATCTTACGCATGGTTATGATTTTTGGCAGGATGGTCGTTTATACAATAAGATGGTTTATACAACCGCAAGATACAAAATATGTGCCAGAAGATAAGATCATGTGGACAGGTGATTATTTGCAATTGGACCCAAATGGCTGTTGATCATCTGATCAGTTTGCATCGGGGGTGCAATGAACATGTCAGCAGATTAATTTGAGCTTGCGCTGGCCTCCGGGGGTCTCACCATTAAATGCTGCCCGGCGCGGATGAGGGTGCCGCTGAGGTTGTTCCACTGTTGTAACTGGGTTACGGTGACATTGTAGCGACGTGCGATGATGCCGAGGGTTTCGCCGCTGCGCACCACGTGCACGTTGGCTCCCGCCGCTGCCGGGGCTGCTGCAGGTGCCGGCGCCCGCACCACCAATCGCTGACCGGGCCGGATGACCGTCCCACGTATGTTGTTCAGCTGCTGGATCTCCCGTACCGTGGTGCCATATCGCCGCGCAATCGTTCCCAGCACCTCGCCGCGACGAACCACGTGCACGGTAGTTTCTGCCAGCCGGGCGGCTTTCTCTTCCTGGGCGATCTCTTCGGGCGAGCGGTAGTTGTAAATGGCTTCGGCGTTGGCCAGGAAATCCCCGGCGTGGGTTTTTGGCAAACGCAGCACATAGGGGTCGTCCGCATTGTGCGGAATGATATTTTGTCTGAAGGTGGGATTCAGGTAGCGCAGGTGGTCCAGCGGGATGTCCAGCAGGTTGCTCACGTCGCGCAGACTAAGCTTTTGCTGCACCTGGATGGTGTCGGTGTCGTGGTGCGTATAGGCCGGGGGTGAGGCGTAGAGGTTGTGTTCTTCGGCGTATTCCATCACATAGGTGATCGCGATGAAGGCGGGCACGTAGTTGCGGGTCTCTCGTGGCAGGAAGTGGCGGATCAGCCAGAAGTCCCTGACGCCTCCACCGCGCCGGATCGCCCGGTTGACTGTCCCCGGACCGGCATTGTATGCGGCAATCGCCAGCGACCAGTCGCCGTAGATGTCGTAGAGGTCACCCAGGTGTTCTGCCGCTGCGATGGTTGACTTCAGTGGGTCCAGCCGGTGGTCCACATAGCTGTTCACCTCCAGGCCGTAAAGCAAGCCGGTATGGTACATGAACTGCCAGAGCCCTGTGGCGCCGACCCGGGATCGGGCGGTTGGGTTCAATGCGGACTCCACCACGGCCAGGTACTTCATCTCCAGCGGCACGTTATGGCGGTCGAGCTGCTCTTCAAACATCGGAAAATATAGTTCGCCCAGTCCAAGCATGCGCTCGGTAAGTTCCCTGCGGTGCCTTGCGTAGAGGTCTATAAAGGTCTTCACGTGGCTGTTGTACACGAATTCGAAAGGCGAATAGGCATCCAGCCTGCTCAGGCGGTGGGCATACACCGAATCGGAAAAAGCCGGCACGAAGCCTGTCGGGTAGTTGTATTTCCTGACGATGGTGGTGTCGGCGTGCCTTTCCATGGCGTCAAACACCTTGAGGCTGGCCAGGCTGTCGAGCATCGCCACCACGGGGTCGTCCGGGGCAATGGAAAACCCCTCGACTGCTTGTTCCGCTTCACCCTCAGGCGGCGGAGGAATCTGTGCAAAAGAAGTCAAGAGGGTGGCGAAGAAAAAGATCATCCCTGCCAAAAACAAAACAGGTAACCGCAACATATTACTCCTCTTTATTCTTTTTCTCGGCTGGCTTGGCATCCGATGGTTTATCCTCCTCGTCATCTTCCTTCTGTGCACTCTTAAATTCTTTCATGCCTTTGCCAAGCCCACGCATGAGCTCAGGAATCTTCCTTCCGCCAAAGAGCAGCAGCAAAGCCAGGATGATCAGGATAATCTCCGTCGGCCCCGGAGAAAACAATAGGGTCTGTGTCATGGAAGTATTTTTTTGTGTTGTTTCTGAATCCCGCAGGCTATAGTTCCCGTCCCCAAACCCACCTCGCGGCGGGTGTCCGAGGATTTCCGACCACAAACCTACGCATTTTTTCTGATCTTTCAACCCCCTCGTGCGATCCATGCTGCCGGGTTTTGCTTTTCATTGCCCTTCCATATCTCCAGGTGCAGGGTGGTTTTGGCTTCGCGGCGGTTGGTGCCAACGATGCCGATCTCGTGTCGGATGTCGACGGATTGTCCGTTGCGAACGAACACGTCAGAGAGGTTGGAATAGACACTCAGGTATTCCCCGTGGCGGATGATTACTGCATAGAAGCCACCCGGCACGGAGATCACCCTCGACACGGTGCCTTCAAAGATGGCGCGCACTGGTTCGCTTTCGGCGGTGCTGATGTCGATGCCATTGTTGGATATCTGGATGCCAGGCAGCACGGGGTGTGCCTGCTGGCCGAAGTTGCTGGTGATCACTCCGCGCGCTACCGGCCAGGGGAGCTTCCCACGGTTGCCGGCGAAGTTTTCGGAGATCAGTCTTTCTTCCGGAGTCATCGCAAACATGTCGGTTGTCTCCCGGCCTTCTGCCTCAGCCCTTTCCTGTGCACGGCGGCGTTCTTCTGCAATGACCCGCCGGATCTCATCCTGCAGGGCCTGTGCCTCCCTTTCCTGTTGTGCCAGCTGGCGCTGCAGCTCCTCTTCGCGGTCTCTCAATCGCTCCACCGACTGCTCCTGTTCGCTCTGTTCCCGGGCAAGCGCCCGCACCTCATCGCGTTGGCGATGCAACAGCTCCTGCTGCCGCTCCCGCTCCGCCTCAAGGGTGGCGACCTGTTCTTCCAGACGCGCCTGGGTTTCCTGGATCCTGTCGGCCTGTTTGCGTCTGTGTCGTCCATATTGCTGGAAGTAGCGCAGACGCAGATAGGCCTGATTGACGTCCTTGGAAGAAAAGATAAACATCAGGCGTCGGTTGGCATCCTGGTTGCGTGCAGCATGACGGATCATGCTGGCATAGGATTCTTTGAGCTCTTCAAGGTCTTTTTCCATTTCTTCAATGGACCGCCCAAGGGTTGCAATCCGGCGGTTGATCATACGAACCTCATTCTGAATCGTGCCAAGCAGTTCCTGCCGTCGGCTGATCTGGCTGTTGAGGATGTTTAGCTGACCGACACCTTCTTCCGCGGTTTCGCGGGCCTCGCGCAACATACGACTTGTAAGGCGGATCTCCTGCTCCAGCTTTTGTTTCTCCTGTTCCAGCTCGTCACGCGTTTGTGCGTGTAAACCAGCCAAGAAAGGCATCAGCAAGAGAAACCCCAGGATGGAACCAAAAACAGCCTTCATAGGTAAAGTTTTTTAAAAACGTCAAAATGCCATAAGCCGTCTTTCAAGTGGAGCTCTTCTGAAAACACCAGGACCTGCCCATAAACCACCGGAATCTGATCTACCAGGCCTGCAAAGATTTTACTCCATTCGGTGGTAGCGTTCCGGGATGCGGACCTCCATTGGCTGCGGTTCATCGATAGACGTCCGTCGATAGCTCAGGCTCAGCTTAACCCGGTTGCCGGGGTCGGTGATCACCAGGCTTACCTCTCCGGGCAGGTCTTGCTGTCCGATCTGGTTGTAGCGACCATATGTCGCACGAATACTTTGCTGTTTGCCGGGCTCATAGAGCAGGTTTTCCTGTATGAGATAAGAATCCTGGTCGAGCCAGATGTTTTGCTGAAAGGGTAGGCCCAGTGCGGCACCGGTGATGGGATAGCGTTCCGGGTTGCGGAGCAACAGCCTGCCCTCATCCCGGGAAACCGAAAAACGGTCTGAAGTGAAATGCGAAAAATCATTGCCTATCAGGATGGCCTGCAGCATATGGAAGTCAATATTGGTGTTGAACATCCGGTTAAGCCTGTCCATGTCGCCCTGGTAATAGGTGCCTTCCAGCCTGTTGAGGAACAGGACCTCCTCCGGGGTGATCAGCACCCGGGCCATCTCAATGCCCAGAAAAGGAGACAGCGACAGGTAGATGGCAGAATCTTTCCTGATCCGGATGGTTCCGCTGATGTCGTAATGGGTGTCATTGATATTGGCGCTGCCGCTAAAGCGGGAATCGAAGAAGTCGAAGGAAGCCTGCCGCTCCTTCATGGCTGAGAGGGTTTCAGATACGGCAATCACCTCTTCATCCACCTCTGGCGTGACCACCTCGTGCAGGGCGCTGCAGGACATTAGGGCCAGGAGCAAAAGCAATAAAGGGAGCCTGATGACGATGTTTTTCATTGATGATTATTCACTTAGCTGTTGTGTATTCATGAAACGTGTTATTCATACAACGTACCATTCTGAATTTTCTTATGAAGCATGTCTGAGCCGTTGTCGGTTTCTTTGGCTTGCTGCCAGTACTTCAGGGCCTCCTCCTTGTTGCCTAGCTTGTAAAGCACGTCACCATAGTGCTCGAGGATGGTGCCGTTGGGTTCGTCAGAGGCTTCGAGGGCCTCACCTATCCACTTCCGGGCCTCTTCATAGCTCCCTCTTTGATAGTGGATCCAGCCATAGGTGTCGAGAAAGGCAGCGTTGTTGGGCTCCATGTCGAGTGCACGTGCTGACATTTCCAGGGCTTCGTCCAGTCGCTCACTGCGTTCGGCAAGATGGTAGCTATAGTTGTTCAGTGCAGTGGCGTTGTCAGGGTTGATTTCGAGGGCCTTTTCATAGTGACGGTCAGCTTCTTCGTGGGCACCCAGAAAATAATAGACGTCAGCAAGCATGGTGATGAAGTCTTCCCGCAGCTCATCGTCGTCTACACTCATCGCCAGTCCGTATTCCAGCGAAGAGGCTGCCGCATCGTATTCTTCCAGCTGCATGTTCGCCAACCCGTTGAAGAGGAAGAGGATGGGCTGTTCAAAAAAGTATTCGAGCGCCTGATCGCTGTGGTCCAGCATGGCCTCGAAGTCGCCAAGCTGAAGGTCAAGGCTCAGGATCTGCTGCCATACCGATATGCTGGAGGGGTCTAAGTGGACACCTTGCAGGTATTTGTCTCGGGCTTCCTCTTGTTTACCGGCCTGGCTGAGGATGTCTCCGAATATAAGCCAGGCTTCCGCCTCCTTTGGGTGCATTTCCTTCATGATCTCTGACAGCGTGATCGCCTGCTCCATGAATGCAGGATCTTCTTCGCCCCAGCGCATATAGGAGAAGATGATACGGCCCTTTCCTTCCAATTCCAGCTGCGGAGAGCGGAAGGCGTGTTTAAGCTGTTCAAATGCTTCATCTGGCTTGTCCTGTTCGTGGTAGTAGTCGGCCAGCAACAGGCGGGCCATGTAACTTTCCGGGTCGCGTTCGAGCATCTCAAGGTAAGTGGCCCTGGCTTCCTCTGCCTGCCCGGTCTCCATGTAAAGGTCGCCAAGCACCTCTATAAATGCGGGTTGGTCTGGGTAAAGCTCGGCGAGCATACTGGCTTCTTCGATGGCTGTCTGGTAATCGCCTTGGCGGATCAGGATTTCCAGCTTCTGCATGCCGGTTTCTTCCGATACGCCCCTGATCGACTCAATGTGTCGCAATACCTCCAGGGCCTTGTCATACTGGTCTTTCTGTCTGTAGACACTCACCAGGTTTCGCTGTAAGCGGATGTTTTCAGGATGCTGACTGGCAAGCTGCCGGTATACTTCAGCGGCCTGTGACATGTCATCTCCCAGGACGTGGATGTCGGCCATCAGCAGCTGATAGTCCATGTTCCCGGGGTCCAGCTCGATGGCGATGCCTGCAAGCCCCCTGGCTTCTTCGAGCTCGTTGTTTCTTGCGTGCAGCCGGGCCAGTTCGTAGTACGCTGCATCATTGCGCGGATCTGTCTCTTTGGCGTCGAGGAACAGGGTGACTGCACGCTCCGGGTTGCCCAGCAGCTTTTGCTGAATGCCTTCAATCAGCATGGCGGTACTTTTCAGCTGTTCTTCCTGCGAGACTTCAGGGAGGTCTTCCACGACGACCTCTTCTCGCCCGTCATTATCCGGACTTTCCGTGGCCTCGCGGGTAGCTCCGCATGCACTGACCAGCAGGGCCAGCAGGAGCCATATGTGTATGCGGATGGTTTTTGTCATAAGCGTTTGTCTGAGCCGGGCTTTGTAAACCCCGGGTGAATTGAATGTGATGTCGTTAAGACAACAGGTCAAAAAGGTGCAATGCCGAAAGGTAAAAATTTGGGGTCTTCACCAATCTTTCTTCGCTGCCATGATGAATAATGTCTTCACAGGAAATCCCTGCATCAAAAACCATACCTGCCTACATGCCTGTATGGCCAAACCCGCCCTCCCCGCGAATTGTTTCGTTGAGGTTGTTACTTAGCTGCCATGTTGCGCGTTCGTGTTTAGAGATAACCATCTGCGCGATCCGGTCGCCGTGTTTGATGGTATAGCTTTCGTTCGACAGGTTGACCAGGATGACCTTGATTTCTCCGCGGTAGTCGGCATCGATGGTTCCCGGCGCATTAAGTACGGTGATGCCATGTTTTGCGGCCAGGCCGCTGCGCGGCCGCACTTGCGCCTCGTATCCTTCCGGCAGCTCTATGTGCAATCCGGTGTGCACCAGTGCGCGTTCGAGCGGGTGCAACACCAGGTCGGCAGGTAACATGGCCCGGAGGTCCATGCCTGCTGAAAATGCTGTCTCATAAGACGGCAGGGGGTTATCCGAATGGTTGACGATTTTGATTTGCATAATGAATGGCTAAAATGTCAAAAGGTCGAAATGTCTGAAAGTCCGGGTTTGCGTTGTCCTTAACCTTATCCTCCCACAACACGGTATTCCCTGGGATCTTCCTTCGGTGGCTTTTCATCTTCGCCGCGTATTTCTTCCAGGAAGAGGATATGCTGGAGGCTTTGCACCAGGTGTGTGATGTTTCTGTTGGTGTTGTTGAGCAGGATCAGGGTAGCGTCTTTGTCGACAAAGCGTTTCATGGAGGTTCGGAAGCCGTTCCATCGGCCGGGGTGGTGCACCACGTGGCTATCCATGAAGTTTTGCAGGCGCCATCCCATGCCATACCTGACCTGGCGGCCATTGCGCAGGGTGGTGTAGCCGAAGGCTTTTTCCCAAAGTTCTTCCGGCAGGATCTTTCCGTTGGTTATGGCCTGGTCCCAGTTGTAGAGGTCGTATGTGCTGGCGTAGATGCCCTTGTCGCCCAACACGCCGTCGTGCCGCACGTCGGGGATGAGCAGGTGTGTGTGTCGCCAGGGCCTGAAGCCGAAGGCGCGGTCGGCAGTCACCATCTCTGAGCAGTTGGGATCGTAAACAAAGCTGTTTTCCATGTTTAGTGGTTCAAAGATCCGCTCATGGAGGAAGCTGGCATAACTTTGTCGGCTCACTCTTTCGATGAGCAGTCCCAGGAACCCGTAACCCGTGTTGGAATAGGCAAAACGGGTGCCCGGCCAAAAGTCAAGGTGCCGCGGGTGATCAATGAAGAGCTGCAGCATGTCTTCGTTGTTGGGCTTGCGTTCTTCCTTCCAGTAGCGTTCTACCAGCCACATGTAGTTTTGGACGCCGGAGGTGTGGTTTAGCAGGTGTCTTACCGTGATGTTGTCCCAGGGGAATTCGGGGATGTGCTTGTCGACGTGGTCGTCGATGTCGATCAGCCCTTCGTGGTGGAGGATGAGCATGGCAGCGGCTGTAAATGTTTTGCTGATGCTGGCCAGCTGGAAGGGGGTATCGGGTTGCAGTGGTGCATGGTTGCGGAAATCGGCGAAGCCAAAGCTACGGCTGAAGATGACCTCCCCGTCGCGTGCCAGGAGGACGTTTCCGTTGAAGCGGTGTTGCAGAAGCAGCTGGGTGATGGTGTCCTGGTAAAAGTGCAGGTCGTCATCGGAGAAACGAGATACGGACTCGACAGGTTGTTTTTCGGGGACTGATGTTGTGTGTTCGGTCACGTATCCACTATGCACGGCCAGGCTGAGCAAGCCGACGGCCGCCAGCAGGAAAATCAGGTTGCCGGGCATCCCGGGCTTCCGGCAACGGTGCAGGATATTTTTAAAGAAAGATTTGGTCTTGTGGTGCATCGCGAATAATCCGGGCTTGTAGTTTTCGCTGCAAAATTAGGAAAAATAATGCATGTGCATGCCTGTTTGTGGCATCCTATGCCTGCGCGGGCATTAAAAATTCACAAAAAAGCCTTTGGGGTGAATATATTTTTATTATTTTTGCACCGCAAAACCGCGCGCGGTTTTTTGCAAAGACATATTCCTCCTTAGCTCAGTTGGTTAGAGCATCTGACTGTTAATCAGAGGGTCCCTGGTTCGAGTCCAGGAGGGGGAGCCAAGGAATCAGCCACTTACGTCATATATGAAGTAAGTGGTTTTTTTATCTAGCATACTTTTTAGCATACTTCTTTGGAGATAACCCGGCAAGCATTCCTCCATCACAAACACCACCAGCAATGAAAATTCTACCATTTAAACCAGGGCTGCAATCTTCAAGCGCGATCATTAGAGGTCTAAAAAAAGCACCCGCCCAAAGCGAGTGCTATTGGTTATCATTTCCACACAAATACTTCACAACTCCGGAAATATTAAACACCATCTTCTATAATCACACCATCCGGGTGACCGATTAAGTCAGCAAAATGTGCCCTTATGCCCTATTCATCTTCAGTGCGCACTTAATCCCGGATACACCGGACGCTGAGCCCCATTCTCTTATTACCCACGTAATGGTGCAAATTTCCGACGCCACTTTCCATCATCCTGAGCAACCTGATCGCACCGCTGCCCTGGTTAGAAGCCCACCAGGCTCCACGGTTGCCTAAACGGTTGAAATCTCCATTATCCCAACGACGGCCGCCGGGAAGAGCAGAAAAACCAACCTCATCAAAACCGGAGTGTGTGCTATCGAAGTCCCAGCGGGGATGTTCCGAAGTATCGCAATCATCCCCCAGAGGTGAGTCAACCTGCTGGCAGGATTTTAGTGCATTACCTGCTCCGTCAGGATTATCCGCCTCATTCGGATACTCTTGGCTGACCACATAATCAACCAACTGTGTCCAATCATCACCGCTGGGTACAATCCAACCTTCCGGGCAAAGACCCCTGACATCATCCACTGCATACCAGTTATACAATTTCCCATAGCCTTCTGCCATTGTTTCCGGGGAGTCTATGCCATCTGCATCCTCGTGATTATGATCAAAAATTGCATAAGCACCTTCTGTGGTGGTCGTCCAATCTTCATCACTCAAGTCTGTGGGAATAGCCTCCTCATTATTGTACCGGGTTACCCGAAGATTCTCCGCCATCCACTCCTGGTTGCCAATGATTACGGTCCGGTAGACATTGCCTTCAATGTCGGTAACGGTACCTTCAGGCACCTCTTCTTCATGGAAGTTTGCCGTCAGCAAGATGTTATAATCAGGCATGGTAACCGTGGTGGTTGCTGAAGTGAGATCACCAGCATAGCCGGTATCACCGGTCCAGTTGACAAACTGCCATCCTGCATTGGCTGTAGCGGATATATCAATTGCTTTGCCAGGTTCATAATAACCCCCGCCACTTACTTCGCCCACATTTTCTGGCACGACCTCAAGAGACAGCAGGTATCGGACCGGACACGTTCCCCAGACAGGTCTTGGCAAATCCCACGCTAATGCCCCCGTATCAAAGTTGTCAGGTTCTGATGGGATGTTGGTCACACACCACCCCGACAGATCCTGGTTAAATGCTATTGCCTGATTAAACATAAAATCCATATCGGTCACGCTGCTTACATCCCACATCCCAATGTTCTGGTTAAAAGCGGATGCCTGGTTAAACATAGAGCGCATTGTAGTCACCTTGCTCACATCCCACTCCCCGATATCCTGGTTAAAAGCGGATGCCCTGAAAAACATATTTTGCATGTTTGTCACCTTGTTCACATCCCACCCTCCGATATTTTGATTAAATGACTCGGCATGTTGAAACATTGACATCATGTCTGTGACGTTGCTTACATCCCATCCTCCAATGTCCTGGTTAAAGGCAGATGCAAGGTCAAACATAAATCTCATATTGGTTACACTGCCCACATCCCACCCTCCAATGTCCTGATTAAAAGCGGATGCAATGTTAAACATTGACCCCATGTTTGTCACATTGCCCACGTCCCATTCTCCTATGTCCTGGTTAAAGGCGGAGGCTTCCCGGAACATGTTCGACAAACTAGTTACAGATACTGGCAGGTTATCAGGTACTTGCGTAAGATTCTCTGCACCCCAAAATGCACCCGAGAGACTGGTCATTTCCAAGTTGCCAAAACTGGTCACTTTTATGAGTTTTTCAGCATGGTCGTAAGAGGCATTGCTTCCAAACCATTGTAGTTGTCCGGTTATGCCCACGGTGTATTCGCCTTCATCGTCGTAAGTGTGCTCAATCAGTCCGGGGGAAGTTACCTCAGACTGGTTCCCGTCGCCCCAGTCAACCGTTACAGCCACTGTACCCATCAGGGGCAATGCAATCGTGGTGCCATCTGCAAGCCTGGTGTCAAAGACCAGAACCATCGCCCCGTCGTCCTGTTCAAAGTTTGCCGTCAGGGAAATGCTTTTTCCAGGCATGGTGACTGTGGCGTTGGATGAAGCGACATTGTCAAGGTAATCCGTATCGCCCGTCCAGCCAGTGAACACCCACCCAGGATTAGCGGAGGCCACAATGTTCACCTGGGTGTCTTCTGCGTACGCTCCGCCACCGGTTGACGTGCCTCCCTGGTCAGGGTCAACATGCAGCACCAAATCATACAAGTCATTATCCAGGCAGGGACCCCATTGGGGTACCCCATTGCACCATGTGAGTGTTTGGCCTTGTTCGCCTGGTTCTATGGATAGCCAACTGGTGCCATCCCAATAACGCATATCACCCGGATGATTGCCCCCGGGCATGTCTTCCCAGTCAGGCGTCCAATCTTCCGGACGGTATAAGCCCTCATGATCACCCCAGGAGAAGGCTTTATCCCAGTTGTCAAGGTGCATGGCTTCGATGCCGGCAGCAGGTGAGGCCATAAAGACAGGGTCAGTCTCTTCCAGGCCTTCGGTGGCCGTTTCCGCTGTTTTTGCGTGTAAGGCGTAAGGCACGCTGAGCACCTGGCTCACCCCCGCAATGGTATAGCTTGCCCCGCCCTGCAGGTCGGTCTCTGTCTTGATAAAATACATGTCAGCACCCCAGTCGATCTCTTCAAAACTCCCGGATACTATGGTGCCGCCACCGATTTCCAAAGACACCAGGCCGTTGGCATTGGTTTCGGGGAAATGCCGCTCTACATAAACGGCCGTGCCGTCGGCAGCTCCCTGAAGGATGCTGATCTGCATTCCTACTTCCTGGTTTGCAACCAGGTTGTTGTCGGTGTCCCGGATTACAGACTGGTAACTCATGCGATTGGGGGTCTGTGCTGTTACCAGCACGGCAATTAGTAACAAGCTTAAAAAAGCAATTGGTTTATTCATAATTAATGGGTTTTCAAGATTCTGAATGTTTTGGTCGTGTTGTTTTCATGGGTGATCCTTAAAAAATAGACTGCAGGGTCCAGGGCTTGCATGGAGATGAAGGTCTGTACATCCTCAATGCCCGCCTCCTTGAGAATCCTGCCATTGAAATCCAGCAGCTGGTATTGCAGGTCTTTGCTTTCCGCATCCTGCACATCCAGGTACAGCATGTCACTCACCGGATTGGGATAGGCCGAGAAACGCAATTCGATGTCTTCGCCCTCCTCAATGCTGGTCACGATGGAAATCTCATAAGGTTGTTGCATTCCTTCTGAGACAGTGCCCTGATCACCCGAGATGGTGTGATAAAAGGCCTGTCCTATGGAGTAACTTACGGTTCCCTCATTGCCTTCGACCTCCCCGCCGGCTGATGCAGTGCCCTGTTGTGCCCTTACTTCCATGATACCTGCCAGCAGCAGCAAGATGGTGATCATGAATGTCGTTTGTTGCATACACATGTTTTTTGTTTGTTAATAAATGGGTTGAACTCATCAGAAAGGAATTGGCTCTCTGTAAGTTCATAAAAGTGCACACCAATTGCCCCGCATGATCATAGATGCAGGTTGATAAACAGATGTGCCTTTGCTCAAAGTAAAATGTGGAGAAAAATCAGGAAGTTATGGTATTTTATTTCCTGGTGTGTTGTTTTGTGCCGCTTTGCAATGCATAAAACAGGTAAACTTTTGTAGATTTATATATATGTTTATACAAACATACCAAATAATTGTTTAAAACCAAAATAATTTTCAGGGG
>PUOJ01000137.1 GCA_003552075.1 Bacteroidales bacterium | reverse complement strand
TGGGTGCGGAACCCTGACCCGCTTCGTTGGAAAAGAGGCCCCTGTTTACACCACGGTTGAAGGCATAGATGATGGAAGCCCCAAGGAAGCCACCGGTTGCCGCGGTGCCTGTAAACACATCAGAAAAAATGGATATGAACGAAGGGATGATGTTGTCATAATTGTATGCCAAAACCAGGATCGCCCCAATGATGTAAATCACCGCCATAGTAGGCACCAATCTTGATGTCACCTGCGCAATCCGTTTGATCCCGCCAAGGATGACCATGGCGAGCAGCACGGCCAATACGGCACCTACAAGGATTGGTGGAATACCAAAAGTAGCCTGCATGGCACCGGAAATACTGTTGATCTGCGGCATGTTGCCTGTTCCAATGGTAGATATGATCGTAGCTACAGCAAAAAAAGCACCGAGCCACTTACCTGTTTGAAGTACTTTATTATTTTTCAGCCTGATGTTAAGCCGCTTTTTCATATAGTACATCGGGCCACCGGCAATTTTTCCTTCGTTGTCGATCTCCCTGTACTTGTGCGCAATGGTTACCTCTGCAAACTTGGTGGTCATCCCCAGCATGCCGGTGACCAGCATCCAGAAAAGTGCTGCAGGTCCGCCCAGGTGAAGCGCAAGGGCGACACCCGCGATGTTACCGGTACCTACGGTTCCTGATAAAGCAGTGGTGAGTGCCTGGAAATGGCTGGTATCACCGACATCCGTGGCCTTGTCATATTTTCCTGTAACTACCCTTAATGCATGCCTGAAATACCGGATCTGGGGAAAACCAAGATATAACGTGAAGAACAGTCCGGTAAATAATAACAGGTATACAAACCAGGGGCCACCACCAATGTAGCCGTCAAGAATGACTAAAAAATCGTGCACCTTGTCCATGTTGTTGTTTGGGTTTTTCGATTGATAATGATTATTTCTTTGTAATTGTTATTCTCAAGTCATGGCTTAATACCCCAAAGCCTCTTTTTATAGCAAATAAAACCTTCATCATTCCGTAGGGTTATATCCGGATCAGCCCAATGGCATTCAGGAAGATGATGGCAATGGCAATGGGGGCGATGAAACGGACAATGAACATGAATACTGCGTATATCCGTATGCGGATTGCCCTGAATCTGGCGCGATCCTCTTCCGTGCGCTCATCCTTTGTATACCATCCGATCATGAATACCACCAACTTCAGCACACCCATATTGGTCAATTCGTCCCGCACGGCCTGCTGTTTCATGTACCATCCCACAAAAACGACGATGAGCAACCCGCCCAGTGGCAGGAGGACATTCGACGCGGTAAAGTCCAGCAGGTCAAAGATGTTCCGGTCGCCAATGCCAACCCCTTCAAAGGTACTCCATGACAGGGTGCAGAACATCCCAACGAAGGCTGAAGCGATCACCGTGATCAGCGTAGCACTTTTCCTTTTGATATTTAGCTCTTCCGACAGGAATGCCACCACCACCTCCATGATGGATATGGAAGAGGTAAGTGCCGCGATCGCCAGCAGTACAAAGAATGCCACGGCGACCAGGTAACCGCCGGGCATGGCCTGGAACACGTTGGGCAAGACCATGAAAATCAGGCCCGGGCCTCCTTCCTCAGGCTGCATGCCGAGTGCGAACATGGCCGGAAAAATGGCCACACCTGCGAGTATGGCGATCAGCACATCTGCAATGGAGACCTGAAAAGAGGTGGCCGACAGGTTTGTCCTGTCCGGGAAATATGATGCATAGGTGATCAGGGCTCCCATGCCGATGCTCAGCGAGAAAAACGCCTGTCCCAGCGCCCCCAGGATCACTGCGGCATTTATTTTTGAAAAATCCGGATTAAAGAGGAAGTGCAAACCGCCCATCGATCCTGGCAGGGTAATGGCTCTTACCGACAAACTGATGAGCAGCAATACCAGGAAAGGCATCAGGATCTTGGAATATTTTTCAATGCCCTTCTTCACGCCTGACAATACAATCACGGCGGTCAGCAGGATAAAGATCATTTGCCACATCAATGGCAATCCGCCGGAAGTCTGGAAGGCTTCAAAGACACTAGTGACCTCCAGTGCACCCAGTCCCTTGAAACTATTGGCAACAGAAAGGTAGACATAGTGCAGGGTCCATCCGGCAATGGTGCTGTAAAATGCCAGGATGACAAAAGCCGCCACGATGCCGATCACACCGACCAGGGGCCACCATGTACCTGGCGCGATCTTTCTGAAGGCTCCGTAGGCATTTCTTTTGGCCTTGCGCCCGATGACAAACTCTGAGAGCATCACCGGGATACCCAGCATAAGCACAAAAGCAAGGTAAATCAACAAAAAGGCGCCTCCCCCACTTTCACCAACCACATAAGGGAAACGCCAGATATTACCCAACCCAATAGCGGAACCGGCCGCAGCGCATACAATGCCAAAACGACTCGTGAAGCCGTCACGGCCTTCAGATCCTAAAGCCATAAGTAAATCATATTGATTTGGTTCATGAATGACATCTCAGGTTTTCCCAAGAAAAGCCAAAAATATAAAATAATGGTCAAAACGCAACAACAGAAGGTTTTTTTTACCGCATCAAAATTTAAAGCAATAAAATATTGTGTTTGATGTGTATTATTTATAATTTTATATAAATTAAACATTCTTGCTATGTACAGCAATCCGGTCAAAGATTGGTTTTACTTTACCCGGCAACAACGTGATGGCATCATTGTCTTGCTGGTGCTGATCATTATGGTACCCTTGACGGGAAAAATGGTAACCGCATTACGGAGGCACCAGGGGTTGGATGAAGATGGCTTCCAAAGCATGCTGGCGGCATATTACGACCACCTTGCCAACCTGGAGAAAATGGCTGCGGCGCTGGAAGAAAGCAGACTGACATCCGGAAAACAAAGCCTGGGGAAGCCGGAAACGCAGACCTTGCATCCGCGACCATTCGATCCAAACACATTAAGCGAGGAGGGGTGGCAAGAGATGGGGGTGTCTGCCCGCCTTGGACGCAGCATACATAATTACCTTGCAGCAGGGGGCAGCTTTCGCTACAAACAGGATCTTCAGCGAATCTATTTAATGGATGACGATTTATATGCGAAACTGAAGCCCTGGATAAGTTTGCCTGACAGGACGGAAAGGGACGAACCTGGTGAAAGGCGCTATGTGGGACAGGATAAGCAGACACCTGGAGCCCAAATGGATGTGGCAGGCATTGGGAGATCAGGTTCGGGCAGTCACCAGGACGCAAATGCGGAGTTTAAACCGGAAACGGGTGCAATCGTCTCTGCGCAAAACGAGCAGGAAGTCAATGACGCATTCCGTGAAGCAAGCCATCAGGCGGTTATACCGGATCATCAGAAGGGAACAATAAGTGTGAATATCAACAAGGCCGACAGCATAGCATTTCAGCAGATCAGGGGCATCGGACCAGTATTTAGCCGGCGCATCGTGCGATACAGGGATCTTTTGGGGGGCTATTACTGTACCACTCAGCTACTCGAAGTCTTCGGCATGGACAGTACACGATATGCCGGCATGCTCGACTTTATTGAACCCGATACCCTGCTGATTCAGCAGATCAACCTCAATACTGCCTCTTTCGGCGACCTGGTCAGGCATCCCTACATCGACCGGCCTGTGGCATCCGCCATCTTAAACCTTCGTGAACAGCATGGACCATTTGCCTGTCCTGCTGACATTAAAAGCTCTTATCTTATTGATGAGTCCAGCTGGGAGCGCCTGCGCCCTTATCTGCATGCCGGGAAAG
>PUOJ01000115.1 GCA_003552075.1 Bacteroidales bacterium | reverse complement strand
CCAGAAATCGAGAACGGTTTCTTTGAGAACTTTTAAAAACTTTTCTTTCGGCGTTATTTTCCTAAAATATTCGGAAAATTGGTCTTCCAGGTCTTTTTTCTTGATGCCTTTTCCGTATTCAGGGCATTCTTTATTCTTGCAGTGGTAATAATGATACCTGCCGCCGTTGCCTCGCGGAGAGCTTCCGGTAAGAGGTATTCCGCAAGTTGCACAGATAACCGTTCTTCTGAGCGGAAAGCGCGGATTGTATCTATCACGTTTCGCAAGTGTTTTACTCTTGCCCTCCCGAATCATTTGAATCTTGTACATTTCTTTTTTTGCTATCATGGGCTTATGCAGCCCTTCTATTTCTTCGCCGCTCCATGGGTTGGTAATGATACCCGCATAAAATTTCAAGTATTTACCGAGGATGGAATCAATCAACTGAGGCCTTGTTTTTTTACCCCGCACGGCTTTAAGTCCCCATTTATCGAGAATTCGTGCCAGCTCGGCTTGGCTGCAGTTTCCTTTTGCGTATTTTTTTAATGCTCTCTGAACAAGAGGAAACACTTGTTGATCAGGCGGATCGGGTTGAGTTTTTTTCAGTCCTTTTTTGTTTGTTTTAAGAGATTTGTATCCCAAGGGCGGTTTCCAGGGGAAAATGCCTTGATTTATCTTAGCTGCCATACCGTCTATGGATCTCTGTTTTCTTAACGCGTTTTCGTACTCGGCCGCACCGGCTAGGACCGTTTCTATAAATTTTTCCGCCGGTTTGTTGCCGATGGGTTCTGAAACCGAATGAAGGGTGGCACCGCAGTCGTGAAGTATTTTGCGCACTGCGAAATGATCCTCTGTGTTACGGGCAAACCTGTCGATGCGGAAAACAACGAAAGCGCCGATGCGGTTTTTGTTTTTTTTGCAAAAATCAAGTGCCTGCAAGAACTTCTTTCTGTTATTCATGCTCAGGCTTTTGGCCGTCTCGCCCTCTTCCCGGTAAACAGCTTCTATCTGAATTTCCTTCTGCTCGCAATATTTACGACAAAGTTCTTCCTGTAATTCAAGGGAAGTCCCTTTTATTTGTTCGTCACTTGAAACCCTTGTGTAGATAACTCCTTTCATGATGAAGTGTTTTTACTATTAAAAGTACCACTATCATAGCGTACATTTTTTTGCTTGCAAGGGGTTTTACCGGCCTTTTTGTCTTGCTGCCATTTCTCGAAAATTATCTCTGCCAGCTCTCTGCATTCATCTCTAATCATTTCAGCATCTTTATCCGAGATGTTTTTGTCTTTAAGTATTTGTTTTACCTGTTTTATGCTTAACATATCTGAATCTTAACTTTCTTTTCCCGGGGGTCATAGCACGGAGTATTTGCTCCGGGAAGCAAATGCACCCGGCTTATTATCTTTTTTTGTTCGGATTACTTTTAAATCATGGGAAATAAAGAGCAAAAAAAGCCCCCTGTAAGGAAACTTGAAGCCGGGCAATGGTACTGGGTAAGCAGATCGGTTTTACGCGACCATGCAAGCCAGATCGGCTTTGCGGGGATTGCAGTTTACAACGTGCTGGCTTCTTTTGCAGACGGGTCTCAGAGATGCTTTCCTTCTCAAAAGTATATTGCTGAGATACTGGGTTGTTCCAGGAGTACGGTAAGCAGAGCAATAGAAAAACTTGAAAAATGCGGTCTTATAAAAAAAGAAAAAAGAGACAGATACACCTGCGTTTATGTGCTTCTGAAGGTTGACAGGTGTAGCTTCGAGGAAACTCAGATGTTGCACAGGTGCAATTCAGATGTGCAGAATCTACACACTAACGATAATAAGTTAACTATAATTAAGAACGATAACGATAGGGGAAAAGATTTTGGAATACGCTCTTTTAACCCTACCAACAGGAAAGAGATACTGGCTTTGGATATGGCAGAAAGCTTGAATGACATTGAAAACTTAAAGTTTTATTTGTCTCTTGTCGGAAAATATCCCGAATCTTTCCTGAGACATGTTTTGGGACAGGTAACGGAGGTGCCCGAAGAAGAGATAAAAAGAAACCGGGCTGCTCTTTTCAATTATTTGGTCCAGAAAAAAGCAAAAAAGAAAAATTTTTGAGATCGCCGAACTGTTAATTTCCGATGCTACTTCCAGGTTTTAAGCTTGGGGTTGATACCCCTTGACATTTACCTTTCTTGCTTGTATAATGAATGTATATTAAATAGAAATAGTTCTATATCCCGTTTTCTGCTCTGAGAATTGGCGCCAAGGTTTTTTGGGAGCAAGGTTCACATCGCAGAAAAATTTTACAGTTTTACTCGCTATTTACGCTTGGTAAGTCTATTTCGGCTACTTGAAGTGCCGGGATTTCTGCCGAAATGCGTCCCTCCTACTTCCCCCCTAACCTTCATAGCGGAGGGAACGTGACATGAACCGGCACCGAGCGAAAAATTCCGAAGGTAGAAAAGAACCCCGAGGGAGCTCCCGAAAAAGGATAGTTCTTGTCCTGCTTCTCCTTATCATTCCGCCTGCACTGGGCGGCGTTTTTTTCTCCTGAGAGAGCTTGCCTATACTCCCGCCCCGCAGCCGGTTCTGTCCGAACTCCGCAGTGAAGATTCGCATCAAAGATTCAGAGCCGCTCTCAGGTTGGGAGAGATGGATTGGGGCTACCGCGAGTCGGTGCCGCTCCTTGTGGAGACGCTGGGCGACGAGAATCACCACGTCGCCTGGGCGGCTGTAAATGCACTGGCGAATATCGGAGAGCCGGCGGCGCCCGCTCTGAAAGAGGCTTTGCTGGAGCACGAGAGCCCCGAAGTTCGCCGCCACGCAGCCTCAAGCCTGGCGCTTATGGGCCCGGGCGTCCCGAGAGGCGCCACCCGGGCGCTTGCCATGGCACTTGGCGACCCCTGCAGAGAGGTTATATGGACGTCGGCCGCCGCTTTCTACCAGATAGGAGCGGACGCAGAAGAAGAGCTCCCGCACCTGCTTGAGTCTCTTGAGAGCGGGGACGAGGACCTAAGGACAAAAGCAATCAGTAACCTTGCAGCTTTGGCTTTACTTAGCTCCGGAAGCGCATCCGAAGAGATCGATGAAGTTTTAAAAGGCCTCCGCCCGCAGCAGACCCGTCATGCGGTCTCGGCCCTGGCTGGTTTGGCAGCAGACGGAGAAGAACCTGATTCTTTCCGCCTGGAAACTCTTGCATTTATATTTGAGGCCGGAGAGAGCGTGAAAAACGCGGCCAAAGACCTTGAGATATGCCGCGTGCTGCTGGAAGAGGGTTTTCGGGACCGTGCTCTCGAGTTTTTTATAAAGCAGGGCAGACTAAAAACCGCCCTCGCCTGCCTTGCCGGACTCGATGAGCCCGGGCTTGTTGAGAAAGTCTATCACCAAGCGCTGGAGCAATACGTCGACGACCCCGCTTACGCGGCCAAGATCCATCACACTTTTGCAAAATACTATTTCAGCGAAGGAAAATACGAGAAGGCCGCAGAGTCTTACAGAGCCCTTTATGAGACAGAGCCCGTCCTTTATGCCTACCTTGAGCTCGAGATAGAACCCTTACTTGATACTTACCTCGAGGCAGTTTTTCACTACGCAGAACTTGATCTGCACGAAAAAGCGGAAGAAACTTACCGAAAAGCGCTCAGGAGGCACGAAGACAATATTTCCAACAAGGTTAAAATCCACCACGCGATAGCGGAGTATTACGCAGGCAGGGAGCTGCACGAGAAAGCGGCCGATTCATACTACGCCGCGTATAAAATAGAGCCGAATATGGAAAATTACCGGCAAATCGTCTCTCTTT
>PUOJ01000133.1 GCA_003552075.1 Bacteroidales bacterium | reverse complement strand
TCAGTGGCGGAGGTGTCTGTCCAACAAGCTCTGAGAGATAGATATATTCAATGTCTTCGGTAACTTCAAATGTACCTTGCGCATTGCCATTGTAGTCCCAGGCAATCATTGTGCCAGCGTTCAGGTCTGGCTCAATTGCCAGCATCGCATTGGCTACGATGTTTTCACAAACGTTTTGAATTACCGGGTATTCGATGGTAGAAGAAAATATCACTGTACCATCATAGCAGACTGGGTCGGCATCTGACAGGGTAAGCGTGGCATCGTCAAATCCCACCACGAAGTGGTCGTAGGCAAGTTTCTGGCTGCATTCCTCGAGAAATGCGTGGGATTCGACAGTGATGTGCGTTTCACCAGCTTCATCGACGCCATCCACGGTAAGCATCCAGGTATCTTCCAGCATATGATGATCTGCCAGGTAAGCAGGTTCCACGTCAAGGATATGGCTCAGCATGACCTCTTCGAGTCCACCAATTTCACCATTTACCACTGGTACTTCATTGCCGTTGTAGGTAATCTTCTGGATGGTGGCACCTTCCGGGAACATCTCTTCGGCGATGATTTTCGCATCCACCTGGATCTCCGGGTTAATGGTCACCAACTCGCCGTAATGCACGTGGAATGGAATCACCACGGGTGTACCCGTGATGGTATGGATTTCATCATGTCCGGCTATGACGTCCACATCGAGATCCATTGCGGTAACTGCTCCATCAACAAGCGCAACGGGGACATAATCTCCACTGGTGTCATCAAATTCAGTTCCAGTCAAGAACTCGACTGCAGAGGTGCCTCCATTATAAACAAATTCTATGTAGAATAATTTACCATCCAGGTCGAAGCCTTCTCCGGCATCAAATCCAGCAATGGTAATTTTATTTGCCCCGACTTCAACATTCAGGTCATCCTCCAGGTTTTGATATTCGTCAGTGAAGATAAGGTCGCTATAGCTTATTACATTATTGTTGAAACCGATCTTCATCGTAAGTGCTCCCAATGGGGAATCAAGTTGGTCCATATATACGGGTACATACACGTGGTCAGTATCGCAACCATCGAGGAGGGTATTAATCTTGCCAATGGTGGCAATGGCATCTTCTGGTCCGGCAGGCTTGGGTACAACGCCACCATTTACATAAGAAACGGGTACTTGAAGACCATCAAGGTCTTCAATGTCATTACCGGATTTAAAGGTAATAGGTGCTTGTCCACCCCCATTATACACAAACTCAAGGATAAACACATCTCCATCCTCGAGGGTAATGCCCTGGAAGTTAAAAGCAGCCACAGTGAGTTCACTGGCGCCAGGAGTTATTGAAAAATTGTCTTGGGCACCTAGTTGAATGCCTTCATAGCCTACAAAAGAAAGTTTGTCAGAGTCGTAACCCAATTTAAGTGTCATTGCTCCAATATCAAACTCCTCTAGTCCCGTGGAGGTGATAGGCACATACACACTCTCACCCGGGGTGGCTTCCTCCGTCGACACAGTTAGTTTGATGCCTTCTGGCATATATTGCTGTATCATACCAGGTTCAAATAAGACTGGCAGGATGTCGCCATTATTGTCAGCTACTTCGCTTTGTTTTCCAAACTCCAGGTGCGTGTCACCTCCTCCGTTAAAGGTAAATTGGATATCAAGGATTTTTGTAAGGTCAGTAAGGTCAATCGGTGCACCAAACCAGGCAATGCTTACCTCCCCGGGAACCTGGTCCGTAACTACCTGTCCGTCAATATCCTCATGTATGTTATGCACATCCATGAAGCTAAGTTGTTCCTGGTCATAAAGCACTTTTACCGTAAAGGTGCTCACATTGGTCATACCTGGACCTTCAAAGAAAACAGGCATATCCACCTCCTGGCCAACTTGGACTTCGTCGAGGTTTCCTAGTGAGACGTATCCTTCGGCCAAGGATTCATCAAAGGACACACTTCCATCCACGTAAGTTATACCATGCTGTTCAGTTCCATCAGCATAGGAGATCTCATTTCCAGGTAAAAAAGTAAGTTCAGATGAAAACCCTGAATACTCAAAGGTTATGTCCAGGGTTTCTCCGTTCACATCATAGCCTGCTCCAATATAGGTAATGGAAAGTTCACCCCCGCTGGCTTCAGCGATCCACGTCCCAGGGAAATCTTCACTGATTTCCAGGAAAGACAACACTTGGTTATCGAAACCAATATTAAGTGTTATGGCACCAACATCGTTGGTAAAATGATCAAAATGAACAGGTACTTCAATGGTACCTGGAACATCAACCACATTTTCCATTGAAACAGTAGGTGATTGGCCCATAACAGGGAAGGCGAACAGCAGGACGATTATAAAAGCGTAAATCTTGTTTACCATTTGCTGTTGATTTTTAAATGAATATTAGTTGAATTTCTAAATAACTAAGATTGGTTTATCAAGCATCATCTTCCCCAACCCCCATTTACGCAAAACAACCAACAACAAAAGGGGTTGCCGGCTATTTTGCTAAAGGGTTTTATATTTCTCTTTCTTTCATTTTTCCATTATGGATAAAGTAAATCCTTTATGGGAATGATGAATCGTACTTAGTTATTTCGTTAAATCAACGGAGAAGAGCCGAAGCTCTTCTCCGTTAATTTGTAGCAGCCTAGCGCATGATGACCATGCTTTCAGTACTGCTATAAGATTCAGTCTCGCCTTCAACGACGATTCTGTAGAAGTATACGCCAGGTTGCAGGGATTCACGGTTGAACTCCACTTCGTGCGTTCCACTGGTTTGTGTATCGTTAACCAATGTACGTACTACCTGTCCGTTCTGGTTGTAAACTATCAACTGTACATCAGCTGTTTCTGGCAGCGTGTACCTTATTGTAGTTTGCTCATTGAACGGGTTCGGGAAGTTTGTAACAGTGAATGCATCTGTATCGGGATCAATTACGTCAACAGAACCATCGGTAGTGATAGCAGTTGTTTCGAAATCAATTCCCTCAAGAATTTCTGCATCCAGGTTAGCAAGCTCGCTGCGCGGAGCAACAGTGAACACTTGATCGTTATCACTAATTTCTCCTACAACAGTTGCGTGAATCTCTACAAGAACCTCACCGCTTCTAAGGTTTGCACCTTCGGTAGAAGCAATGGTAATCCTGTCTTCAATGGCATTAAACACCACGTTGTTCCCTGATACTCCCTGAATGTCAAGAACACTCTGGTCATATCCAAGATCGATGGTGTAAGCGCCAAGGTGTGCTGCGCTGGTGAGGCTGATCGGTAATGTGATCTCGTCGCCTACCTCAACAGTCTGGATGTCGTTGTACTGGATATTCATTCCAGAAGCGAGATCCATTTGTTGCGGTATGCTCCTTGCCCTCATATCAGCGGTAGCGATATAGAACAGGTCAATGGTGTGGTCACCGAATTCAATGTCGATGGTACCGGCAAACTCTTTGCCGCCAATCCAATCGAAGAGCATTTCAGGTGCTTCGGCCCGTGGGCTTCCGTCCAATTCAGCAATGGCACTAACCTGGAAGTCAGGTACGTCGAAGTCATTCATCTGGCCAACCACACGTTGCATCACGCGGAATGCGTCAGCAGTGGTAAGTTCGCCATCTTCATGGACGTCACCGAGTTTGACACCGAAGTCTGTGTATTCCTGTTCGTCATTTGGTGCATACAGCCATGGTCTGTTTGGCATTTCCACGCCAATTTCCATTTGCTGGATGATGAGGGCATCCGTGGCTGTAACGCTCAGGTGATTCCACAGATTCTCAGTATAGCCGCTGAAGTCACGTACCTTAATGATGTAGGTGCCTACTTCAAGCTCGTCG
>PUOJ01000098.1 GCA_003552075.1 Bacteroidales bacterium | reverse complement strand
AGTGCCTCATCGAATGGAGCATCGATGGGTTTCACCCATATGTTTCGTGTCCCTTCGTAAGGGCGCATGAAAGAGAGGAACTGTCCGTCGGGCGACAACTGCCCTCCGATGATCTCCGGGTCGTCAAAGAAAAGCGCCCTGTCGAGCAGAGGTGGTTCTTCGGCGTGTGCCGCCGGATTGTAAGCCAGCAGCATACACAGGCCGGCAACGAGCAATGCAATGGTTGTTCTTGTTTTCATGGTACAGTGAATTAAGGTTTGTTATGAATGGTTAAGCAGATATTCTTCAATTAGATTCATTTCAGATGCACTACCGGAATGTGGCACTTCTGCGTTAATGACGAGAATGGTTGCTGTGATCCCTCTGGCTGTCAGTAAATAACAAAGATACGACCAAAATCTTTTTCTGTTCAAAAATTTTTAATATTTCGCTATTTTTTTACCATGTTGGCGTTTTATGCCATATTCAGCCGGCTCAAGCTTCCCTGGTTTTGTTTTTTCACACAAATGGCATGACGGGCCAAAAAAGTCATGATAGATTCTTTTTGCCATTAGTGGTTATTTTTTCACCCGTTTTTACTAAAAGATCGGCCGAGCCGCAAACACCAGGATACTGGCCTTATGAACTGGCCTGTCAGGACCAGGGTTTGTTAAACAACGGGTTGTCAAATACATTTTATTTCTGTAATTTTATAAATGCTAACGCTTGGTTTTGTTGATGATATAAACGTACAGAATTGGGGTGAGATATCCCGGATCAAATAATAGCCTAGCTTCGACCGTGTAAATATGAACATATTTCAGAAATACGTATACCAGTTTGTGGTTTTATTATTGCTCCTGTCAGCCACTGCCATGCTGTTTGCCCTGGAGGCAAATTCAGCTACCTACACCAGGGACACCAGCTCTGTCCAGCCTGTTTACCTGATCGAAGTGGAAGGCGTGATCACCACCGGCCAGAAAAACTTCATCGGGCGCCAGGTGGAAAGTGCCCTGGAGATTAAGTCGCAACTTTTGATTGTCAGGATAAACACCCCTGGAGGCTTGGTTGATGCCACCATGAAAATTAACGAACTGATTATGAATGCCCCGATTCCTGTCGCCGTCCTTGTGGCGCCTTCAGGAGCGATTGCCGGGTCGGCGGGCACATTTATTTTAATGGCTTCGGATATTGCGGCGATGGCTCCGGGCACAACGATAGGTGCCGCTCAACCCGTTGCGCTCTCGCCGGGGGGCGCTGCCGAGGCAGACGATAAAGCCATCACGTTTTATACCTCTTACATGCGCAATACGGCCGAAGAAAAGGGGAGGCCCGGGGATATTGCCGAAAGATTCGTTACCGAGAACCTTTCTCTTGGCTCGGGAGAATCGCTGGAAAAAGGCATGATAGAATACGTGGCCGGCAGTGTGCAGGAATTGATGCAAGCGCTTGAAGGCAAAGAAATTGAAAAGCTGGGCGAGATTTACGTGCTGGACACTGCGGATGCGCCTATCAAGCAAGGCGAAATGACCCTCGCAGAAAGATTTCAGAACTGGCTCGGCAATCCACAAATCGCTTTTCTGGTGTTGATGGCCGGCTTCTTTGGCATTTATCTTGGCTTAAGCGCCCCGGGCACGATCGCTCCCGAGGTAGGTGGATTAATCCTTGTCATTATGGGAATATATGGAATCGGTTTATTTGATGCAAATACTACGGGCATCATACTGCTCATTTTGGGCCTTGGCATGATCATGGCAGAAATCTTCACTTCCGGCTTCGGTGTTCTGGGTACTGGGGGAGCTATATCCCTGGCCATAGGAGCAATCATGCTGCCTGTGGAGCCCCTGATGGAAACCGACTGGTATGCCAATTTTATCGTAACTGTTGGTGGTGTCGTGCTGGGACTGGTTCTTATCATGGTGTTTGTGGTGCAACGGATCATAAAAAGCCGTCGTCGCTGGACCGGCGGAAGTGAACATTTTACTACGCCGCAAAAAGGGGTGGCGGTCAATGACCTTGATCCGGAAGGCCGGATCAAAGCCAGGGGAGAATATTGGAGTGCACGCAGCATGGATGGTTCAACAATTCCGGCAGGCAGCGAAGTAGAGGTGGTCGAGGCAGAAACACTGATGTTGTGGGTGCAGATCCCGAAGGATGAAAACAATGGCAATGGAGGGTAATTAACCCAACTGATTTTATTTCGCTAACATTGCTTAATGTGTTTTAGCTTTAATACTTGGTGAACCTTAGTGCCTTGGCGTCTTGGTGGCAAAATAGATGCCACTAAGGCTCAAAGACACAAAGAATTCACTAAGAATTGGTTTCCCTGGCCTGGTGCATGCACGCTGTTCAGCAAATTGAACATGTATTTATTGATAAATCACAAAACGATCTAAAGGAGGACGCCTTATGACAGAATTATTTTCCGATGGCAACATATGGCTGCCGGCTGCAGTTGTCATAGTTATTTTTATCGCGATGGCAATTAAAATTGTCAAGGAATATGAACGATTGGTGGTGTTTCGCTTGGGGCGGCTGATCGCCATTAAAGGCCCGGGGTTTATCCTGATTATCCCTGGCATCGACAGGGTGAAGCGGGTTTCTTTGCGCGTGGTCACCCTGGATGTGCCTTCGCAGGAGGTGATCACGAAAGATAACGTGACCACCAATGTTAATGCAGTGGTCTATTACAGGGTGGTTGACCCCAACAAGGCCATTGTGAATGTGGAGGATTTTGCCACGGCCACAGCACAGCTGTCTCAGACCACCTTGCGCAGCGTGGCAGGACAGGCAGAGCTGGATGAGCTTTTGTCGGAAAGAGAAAAGTTGAATATCAAGATCCAGAGCATCCTGGACGAAGCAACGGATCCCTGGGGTATCAAGGTAACGACGGTCGAAATTAAAGACGTGGTCATACCCGAAGGGCTGCAAAGGGCGATATCCAGGCAGGCTACTGCTGAAAGGGAACGCCGGGCGGTCATTGTACAGGCAGAGGGAGAAAAACAGGCGGCTGACAAGATCAGAGAAGCGGCAAGTATTCTCAATACCGAGAAAGGAGCCTTTTATGTGCGGCTGTTGAGAGCGCTTCCTGAAATAGCAAGCCAGCAGGGATCGCTGATTGCCTTTCCGCTGCCTGTGGAGCTGAAGTATTTGTTTCCTGAAGCACCCGCAGAAGATAAAAAACAGGAAGGCGGTAAAAAGAGTAGTAAAAAGTAATTGAATTTCCTCAGGGGTTGATCAATTCATTCATGATGCAATATTTCAAGCGATGAAGTATTGTCTGCTATGCTGGATGATTTGATACATTGAAAGCTTACTTATTATCGGAAGCGACCTCTTTGAGGCTCAGTACATCGTAATGATCTTTCGGACGACCTGATTTGACTTTTGATTCAATAAGGTCATCAAAGGAAAGCACACGGAACTTTAACAGTTTGTGTTTGTTCAGCTCGCAAATGTCAGACTTGGCATAAGCCTCTTCGAAGCTTACACCAAAATTCAGATAAGTGATCAGTTCTATTTTAAAGACAGGACTGATGTGTATGCTGATGTTTTGCTGCTGTTTGTAAACTGAATCGGGGAATTTTTCAAACCCGTAGCCCAGCTGCTTCAGGGCTTTTGTTAATTTCTCAAGATTTTCGGGGCTTGTATCAATCCAGAAATCTATATCGGCCGAATGCCTCTGCACACCATGAAAGTTCACTGCGCCTCCTCCCACCAGGATCATGCGCACATTATTGTTTTGTGCTGCATCCAGGAATTCCTCTACAATTTCATTCAGCTCTCTCGCTGAAAGCGGCATGATCTCTCGTTCATT
>PUOJ01000184.1 GCA_003552075.1 Bacteroidales bacterium | reverse complement strand
TAAACCGGTGCAAGATGAAATCCGTCATTGCCTGCTTGAGAAAAGACCTGAAGTGACATCAGCTGTACACCGTCGCTGCTGCCATCGCCTCCTGCAATACCAGATACACCCACGGAGTTATTGCTGACGGCCGCGACAGTTCCTGCCACGTGGGTTCCATGATTGCCAGGCACGATCGTTTCCGTATTGCTCGCAAAATTATAGCCAATGTTTGGCCACATATTCTCTGCAAGATCCTCATGGGTGTGATCAACGCCACTGTCGATAATGGCAACAATCACGTCGTTATGCCCTGTTTCCCTGGACCATGCTTCCGGCATGCTGATGTCCGCTCCTGTTGTGCCACCCGTCTGACCCGTGTTGGAATAGTGCCATTGATCGTTAAAGTCCGGGTCGTTTGGTAACCACGTGTCCGATGATTTTCTTGTCGTTGCGTCTTCTGACTGTCTGGCTGTCATTTTTTCTCCTGAGATGAGCGTTTTCCGAAAAACGGGCTGTGCCATCTCAATATCCGGAAGAGCTAGATATGCCTCCATCATACGAAGGATATCGGCCCCCTTATCAACATGAAACTTATACCAAAGGTGGAAGCCCCATGCCTTGTGCCGTTCTGTATGATTGTTCCTTAAAGCTGGTGTGTGAAAGTATTGTGTTACCTCTTGGACTGAAAAAGCTGCGTTCAGGTTATCTATTTCTATCAGGTTGAACCTGGTGACGCCATGCCGATCGGTATATGGCGGATTTTCGTGGAGGTGGCGTTCGGTGTGACGGCTAAACTTAACAAGCAGCACACCTTCTTCCCATGCATCCGTGGATATATAGTTGTAGTCAATGGGTGGGCGCTCGCCCCGGATGACGCGGTATCCATTTATAACCTTGGATCGCGGCTCTTCACCTGGGTAGACAGGTTGACCAATAATTCTGTTACTTTCATTTCCCATGGCCCCCCTGGACAAGAGCAAAAAGACAAAAACTACAAACAAATACATTTGCGGTTTGCATCCCTTAAGAAGGAATCTGTGTGTTGGTTTCTGAACCATTTTTGTTCAATGAGTTATCTCTTGTACTATCCAGGATTAATAATATGTCTCTGGTCAGCCCTTCTTCGGCAAATCAGCGAATAATTACACTAATCCCTGATCTTTATTCCTGGCATCATACACTTCTTTTGAGCCAAACGTTGCTCATGACTATGCATACATAAATTCATGAATGCAAATGTAAGAAATCCGCTAATTATGTAATTATTGCCCTACAAAGATAGTAAAATAGATTACATGCAGAGTTAAAAATATTTACAAGGGTGGTAAAACATGCTTACACCTGTATTTTGGGGTAACCTACAGGCATTGATAATCATTGTGATACAAAAGAAAATCAGGACATGTTTGGTTGGAGGGCGATCCATAGGTAGAAAAGTATTTTTTTTCTCTTATGCATATGGAGAAATTTTATGGTAATGCCATTGATGACCGAAGGCTGGATCATTGGGTTCCCAGGTCTCACGAGTTATTGCTGCGCAGAGTTCAGTGATCTCCACTTCGGGCAGTTGCCGGTAAGCTTCCATCATTCGGAGGATGTCGGTTTGCTTATCCACTTGCATCTTGTACCACAGGTGGAAGCCCCAGGCTTTATGCCTTTCGGTCAAGGTGTTTCTTATTGCGGGTGAGCGGAAATATTGGCTGGTTACATGTACGCCGAAACGTTTGTTCAGGGCGGCGATCTTCGTAAGCCCGAACTGGATGTAGCCCTGCCGGTCGTGTCAAAATTTCTGCGTCGGTTAAGTCACAGAGATGAGGGAAAAGATCACGAATTAGGCTAGCTAAAGTGGCGCTGACATGACGCTGGTGCAAGAGAATGGTTTATGTGGCTATTTGTACCGCATGGGTTTATGTGTTTGAAGGCGAAGACCCTTCGGAGCCTGGTTCCTTTATTTTTGGAGAAGATTTTGATTCTGAAGCAGTGATTGTTAAAGCTCCCAGAAACTTTGAATTACTAAAAAACGATATAGAGAATACTGGGCGAGACCTCGTCAGGATGGTCTGATTACATTCCACTACTTGAATATGATGGAAGTGAAGTAACAATCCAGGTGCACTTAAAAGCAACCCTGGAGGTTGGTGATCACGAAGAGGATCTTGTATCTGAACTTGGTGTGGATGACGAGTTCTCTTCCGAGCTTTTAATCAGAGGTGAAACCACAGTTTTTGTATAGGGCAGCGTACAAATCTCTGTGCCGGTGTCCATTGCACCATGGGCGCTGCTGGTCAGCCTCGGACTGATCATCTCCTTCCTGGCGCTAAGGGTTTTACGCATTATGTAAAGTAATATGCTTCAGTAAGCACTTCTTGCTGGTTTGGAGGTAAGCACAAGCTGCCCCTGCAAAAGGAAAAGCCACCGGCAAATGAAACGGTGGCTTTTCCTTTGTTCCTGGCTGGGGCCAAACCATTGCGATTTAACATAAGATTCGGCAGCCAGCCCTGGTTGATTGGTCCAGTCGCTACTTCGACACCTGGATGCTGTGCGTGGACAGTCCTTCGTCGGTGTAAATCTTGATGAAGTAAATTCCATCCAGGAAGCCGGACACGTTGATCACGTGGGTGTCATCTCCCGCCTGTTCGTCATAAACAACCCGGCCGGTCATATCCACAACCCGAATTATTTCCATCGGTTTGTTGGCTTCGATGGAAATCGTTGTGCTGGCCGGATTGGGATATAAGTTCAGGCTCAATGGCTTCAGTTCGTCAATGGACGTTTGGTCGGGTGCCATGTTGACCACCGTGGTGACGTTTTCATCCAGGATTTCCACTTCACCCTGTGCGGTAAAATATCCTTCCCTATTTATAGCATAGGGATAGGTGGCGGGCACAAGCTCTTCAAACACATACACCCCTTCTCCATAAGTCAGGTCATCAAACGTAATGAATGCATCATCAATGGGATCTCCCGTAACTGCGTCCTTGACTTCAAATCTTACCCTGTAGGTAATCAGAGCAAATTCTGCGTGGATGCTGTGGTCTGCAGACACATTGGTGAACTGATATTCTTCCACTGGTCCAACGCTTTGGCCATCAACCAGGACGTCCTCCACGTGATACCCATCCACTGGCGTGATAATGAATGATAGATCTTCGCCGTAATCGACCTGGGTGATGCCTTCAGGGGCAATGCTGCCATTGTCACCGGCAGTTGCAGTGATTTCATAGGTGTTGATGGCGAAGGTCACATGAATCGTGTGGTCAGCGGTTACATTCACAAACAAATAGTTTTCAGGTGTGCCAATGCTTATGCCA
This sequence comes from Bacteroidales bacterium, assembly GCA_003552075.1. Taxonomy (GTDB): domain Bacteria; phylum Bacteroidota; class Bacteroidia; order Bacteroidales; family UBA7960; genus PUPG01. The sequence continues at coordinate 531 of PUOJ01000184.1, read as the reverse complement.
TCGACCAGTACATCCTCGATGTGGTAGCCGGTGTCTGGTATCATTGTGAATAGCATGTTCTCCCCGTGTATTACCTCTACGTCACCAGAGGGATCTATGCTGCCATGATCTCCTGCTGTGGCTTCAATGGTGTGGACCACAGGCGGAATTGCCTCAAACTCGACGGTTACGGTTATCGCCTGATCAAGGTCTTCGTAGATGTAATTGACGTCTGCATCCTCTTCAACCACGTCGCCATTTACGGCCCATTCTTTTACCTGGTACCCGTCGTCCGGCAATGCGGTGAAGCGCACGTCGCTGCCTTCTTCCACGTCATCGCCGCTGGCAATGGCGTCGCCATCCACCTGGGCGGCGATGCTGCCATTGTCACCCACCACGTGGAAAGCCACCTCGTAGAATGTAACGGGAATCGCTTCAAATTCAACCGTGACGGCAATGTCCTGGTTGAGGTCTTCATACACGAATACTTCGCCGGTTTCATCTGGCAGGACTGCGCCGTTGAGGGTCCACTCGCTGACCTGGAATCCGTCT
>PUOJ01000158.1 GCA_003552075.1 Bacteroidales bacterium | reverse complement strand
TGGACCAGGATCTCGTGGTGTATGCCGACAGGGATTCAACAAAATACAAAGAGGCCATTGACGATGGCGTGATTCCCACAGAAAGGCCCATGGTGACCCACATCCCGGGCGAAAGCGACATCGATGCGATCACCTCTGCCACACAACAATACTTTGCAAGCAGGGGGCTGCTTTTTACTTACAGGGGCGGACAGCAGGTGGATACCGCCCATCTGCACATCAAAGAATGGATTGATGCCATCAGGCATGGCAGCGAGGTAAGTTGTGGAATCCAGGAAGGCGTGGAAGAGGCCATTACGGCCCATATGGGAACCGTATCCTACCGAAAAGGCCAAAAAGTATTCTGGGATGCAGACAAAAAACAAATCGTCACATCCTAGTGTCGTGTCAATGCTACTGTGTCGCATAAGTCGCAGAGATTTTTTCTCAGCTCAAAAAAGAAAAACCGCGCATAGCATTAGCTATGTAAGGGTTTTATGTTGCAGAGATGAGGAAAAAGATCAAGACTTGGGCCGGCTAAAGTAGCGTTGACATGACACTAGCTTCAATGGCCATCATCTGAAAAAATATTGTCAGCGCATGCTGTTTTTTTAACAAACTGGTTTATCTTTGTTTAGCCTCCATCGGGTAATATACCAACTTGAATGTCAAAAGGCTGGCATGGAGGCCCCACCATATCTCTTCCATCGCTTTGTCATTTAAAACAGGGATTGGCAAGCTGGAATGGACTAAAATATTAACCAAAACAACAAATCATGGATAACCTTATGTCAAGAAGAAAATTTATGGCCAACACAGCATTGGCTACGGCCGGTCTGACGATTGTGCCCAGTACGGTGGTCAGTGGTTTCGGGTACAGGGCTCCCAGTGACAAGCTCAACATCGCCGGTGTGGGTGTTGGCGGAGTGGGCTTCAGGCTGTTGCGTCAGATGGAAAGTGAAAACGTGGTGGCGCTTTGTGATGTCGACTGGAGATATGCCAAAGGCTGTTTCGACCATTTCCCGAAAGCTAAAAAATATCGGGATTGGCGCAGGATGCTCGATGAGATGAGCAATGAGATCGATGCCGTGGTGGTGGCCACCGCCGACCATACGCATGCGGTCATTGCCGCGCATGCCATTACCTTAGGCAAGCACGTGTTTGTGGAGAAGCCGCTCACCCATACCGTGTATGAGTCCAGGTTGCTCACCCGCCTTGCCGACCATTACCAGGTGGCCACGCAGATGGGAAACCAGGGCGCTTCTGATGATGGCGTACAAACCATGTGTGAATGGCTTTGGAATGATGAAATAGGTGAAGTAAGCAAGGTGGAGGCCTTTACAGACCGTCCCATCTGGCCACAGGGGCTCTCCAGGCCGGAACGGGGGATGTGGGTCCCGGATCACCTCGACTGGGACCTGTTTGTTGGTCCCGCCAAAATGCGTCCTTACCACGACATCTACACGCCCTGGAACTTCAGGGGCTGGTGGGACTTTGGCACAGGTGCCCTGGGTGATATGGCACCGCATGTGCTGCATCCTGTTTTTAAAGGGTTAAAACTCGGATATCCAATCAAAGTGCAGGGCAGCTCTACCTTGCTATTGCAGGATTCTGCCCCGCAGGCGCAAAAGGTGGTGCTGACTTATCCCGAAAGACCCGGTGGAGAGCAGAGCAAGATTGATTTCCCCGAGGTGGAGATTACCTGGTATGATGGCGGCCTCAGGCCGGATATGCCCGATGGATGGCCAGCAGGCAGGGACATGAATGACAGCGGGGGAGGCGTGCTTTTCCATGGCACCAAAGACACGCTGATCTGTGGTTGCTATGGTCTCAATCCCTGGCTGCTCTCAGGCAGGGAGCCCGATGTGCCCAAATCCCTGCCGAGGGTTGAACTCAACCATAGCATGGACTGGGTCAGGGCCTGCAAGGAATCTCCCGAAAACAGGGTTGAAACGGCCTCCCATTTCAAAGAAGCCGGACCGTTTAACGAGATGGTCGTGATGGGCGTACTGGCTGTCAGACTGCAGGAGCTGCATAAAGAGCTTGAATGGGATGGCGAAAACATGCAGTTCACAAACATTTCCGATGACGAAACAATCCGGATCATCCTGGAAGATAAGTTCAACATCGAAGACGGGCATCCCACTTTTGACAGGGACCTGACAGACCCCATCAATGCAAAGGCATTTGCAGAAGAACTCATTAAACATACCTACAGGGAAGGCTGGAATTTGCCTCCCATGCCTTTATAACCCTTGAATGACAACCCATTGTAAAACCAAAAACGGAAGAAAAATGAAAAAACGCGGTTTGTATTATGTATTGGCTGCCCTTCTTATTGCCCCCATGATCATGCTGAATGCATGCGGAGGGCCTGCCGAAAAAAACGGAGAAGAAGAAATGGAAGAAGTTGCACTGAACAGGCTTACTGAAGAGGAAAAAGAAGAAGGCTTTTTCCTGCTGTTTGATGGTGAATCCTTCGACGGGTGGCGTGGTTACAACCAGGACGCTTTCCCGGAAGAAGGCTGGATCATTGAGGATGGCGTGATGCAGGTGCTGGGTGAGGGTACAGGCGAAGCAGGTGGCAAAGGCGGAGACATCATCTATGACCAGAAATTCCTTGATTTTCACCTCAAGCTGGAGTGGAAAGTGTCTCCGGGCGGAAACAGCGGCATCTTCTACCTGGGACAGGAAATAGAAAATGAACCCATCTGGAAATCTGCCCCCGAGATGCAGATCCTCTGCAATGAAAAGCATATCGATGCGAGGCTAGGCGCAGACAGAAAAGCCGGTTCCCTCTATGACCTGATCGCTGCCGATCCACAAAATGCCAAACCACACGGAGAATGGAACCTGGCCGAAGTCATGGTGTACCGAGGTACCGTTGTGCACAAACAAAACGGGGAAGTGGTCCTGGAATACCATCTGGGAACCCCCAACTGGGAAAGACTCGTTGAGGAGAGCAAATTTGCCGAGTATCCCTGGTTTGGTCAGTATGAGCCTGGATACATTGCACTCCAGGATCACGGCGATGACGTATGGTTCAGAAACATCAGGTTGATGGAATTTTAATCTGCAAGCCCTGTTTGTCCGGGTTTGATAAATAATACATCATGAGAATTTCCCAAATGACTCAAAGATTTAGCCTTTGGGGTGGCATTACTGTTTTAATTTTTGTGCTGATGCTTTCGTGTGCACAACCCCAGGAGGAAGAAAAGTTCATCGGCATCCAGCTGTGGTCAGTAAGACATGACATGAACGAAGATCCTGTTGCCACCCTCCAAAAGCTGGGGCAGATGGGCTACAAGTTCATAGAAGCCGCCGGTTATGCAGATGGAAAGTTTTACGGCATGCAGCCGGCGGATTTTCGCGACCTGGTCGAAGCCAGTGGCATGCGATTCCTAAGCTCCCATGTCGGCCACCACCTGCCGGATCAGAGCGGCTGGAAGGATGCCATGGAATGGTGGGATGAAGCCATCGAAGCACATGTGGCCGCAGGTGTAAAATATATGGTACAACCCTCCATGAGCCAGGCCGGGTACGAAAGCCTGGAAGGCTTAAAAGAATACTGTGCGTACTTCAACGCCATAGGAGAGAAATGCAATGCGCACGACATTCGATTTGGCTACCATAACCATGCGGATGAATTCGAAGAACTGGAAGGCGAAATCATATACGACTTCATGCTGCAAAACACCACCGAGGAGAAGGTGATGTTTCAACTGGACCTCTATTGGATATACAGAGGAGGGAAAGACCCGGTGACCTACTTTCAAAACTATCCAGGAAGATTTGAAACCTGGCATGTGAAAGATGAACAGGAAGTGGGCGCAAGCGGAAAGATTGACTTTGAGCGCATTTTTGACAATGCCGGAAATTCCGGGATGGAATACATCATCGTGGAAGTAGAGTCCTATAACTATGAACCGCTCGAAAGCGTAAAACACAGCCTTCACTATCTCTTAGATGCTGATTTTGTAAGGACCCCCTGAGTTTTTATATGCCAGGCGCGCCTGGGTTGTGGCTGAGGCGCAATCGCATAATGCTTGTGCGTGCGCCTTAATCCTACCTGTATCATTCCTGCAGGCTCGCATTGATTTGCCCTGCGCCTTGTTTAAGCATATCGCTTTAATATTAAACAATTGTCCTATAGTGATGTTTACATATAAGGCAATTGGAAAGCGGGTATGCATCAAAACAACACATACGACTTGATCGTGATCGGCGATGGCTTGTCCGGCTTTTTGCTGTTACATGAGCTTTCGAAATATCCGGAATTTGCCAGCCAACGGGTTCTTTTGCTTGGCGATGGCCAGGAAAACCACCGCACCTGGTGTTTCTGGGACAAAGACTTGGAACCGGTCTTTCAGCAAATGGTGCACACGTCGTGGAAAGAGCTGAGCTTCAGGTCTGACAGGACGGAAGTGCGTGAAGACCTGGGCCATCATCAATATTATTATATCCCTGGTCAATCGTTTTTTTCTTATTTCCGGGAAAGCTTTCTTCCCCGCCATCCCCAGGTTATTCACCGCAGCGACAGGGCCCTGAAGATCAAAGGCTCCCAGGGTGACTTCCGCGTGGTCGCCGGCGACAACGTGTACCAGGCAAAACAGGTATACAACAGTGCTTTCCTGGGAGAAAAGCCGCAGATCGATCTCTGGCAGCACTTTCGCGGCTGGTTCATTGAGACGGATGAAGCGGTCTTTGACCCGCAAAGCGCTCTGCTGATGGATTTTTCCATTGATCAGCAAGGAGAAACCCGCTTTATGTATGTCCTTCCTTTTTCTGAGAAAAGCGCGCTGGTGGAGCTGACCTACTTCAGTCCGCGGCCGCTCGACAAAGCGGTCTATGACCGGGAGATTGAAGCGTATGTAGCTGATATCGCGGGCCAAAACTACCGGATCGTGAACAAGGAATATGGTCAGATCCCGATGCAGCAGGGCGTCTTTCATCACAGGGGGCCGCAGGGAGAGATCCACATCGGCACGCTGGCAGGGATGGCAAAGCCCACCACGGGATTTGCCTTTCAGCGCATCCGGAAGGATAGCAGGGAGCTCGCCAGGGCCTTTTTTACCGGCAAGAAAGCCCGGCGCATGGATGAAAACGACCGGTTTGCCTTTTATGACTCGCTGCTGCTGTGGATCATCCGCAATCACCCGCAGACCGGCAAGGGCATATTTACCCGATTATTTCAACAAACGAAGATGCGTCTGGTGCTGCGTTTCCTGGATCAGCAATCCACGATCTGGGAAGAAATGAATATTTTTGCGCGGCTTCCGATCCCCATTTTTCTGAAAGCCTTGTTAACCAAGTTATCAGGCAGGATGCTGCCGGAAACGGAAAAAGAGCCTGTTGTCATTAAAGACCTGCAAAATGTCTAGCCGGAACCCGCACACCCCGATTTACCAGCTGCGTCTCTTGTCGCTTGCAACCGGCCTGCTGCTTGTTCTCTTGCACCAGCTGGGAGGAGCCATTGACCCCGTAATCGATTATGTGTTCTTTGGCGTGTTCATCATACTTGTGGGCATTCCCCATGGTGCCCTGGATCATCTCGTGGAGAAAAGATCCCTCGCGGGTGAGCGGAAATCATTTTCCATGCTTCGTTTCCTGGTGAAGTACATTGCCATCATTCTCGCTTATGCGGCACTCTGGTTCATTACGCCGGCATTGAGCCTGCTGGTGTTTTTGCTGATCTCTGCCTGGCATTTTGGCGAGTCGGACATGCAGCCTGCTCCCCGGCATGGCTTATGGAAAGTCGCCCAGGTGTTTCTGGGCTCGCTGGTGTTGTTTTTCATTCTCATGCGCGAACCGGCTTACACCGGGGACCTGATCGCGCGCATCACGCGTGAAAGTTTGCTGGCCACCGCTGCCTGGCAGTGGGCGGCTGCGCATGCAGCCTTCGTATACGGTGCTTTGACCGCTGCGCTATTTCTGACAGGCTTTTTGGCCGAACGGACTCAACCGCGTGAATGGCGGCTGTCTAAATGGGCGCATTTCATCCTGGTGCTCGGCCTGGCCTACTTTCTGCCCCTGCTCCCCGCTTTCGCATTGTATTTTGGTGGGTGGCACGCATTGAACACCTTCGGTCACATATCCGGATATCTCGGCCATGAGAAATCGTTCGGTTCGCTCTGGCGGTCATCCATGCCCTTTACCCTGCTTTCAGTGCTGTTCCTGGGCGCCATCGCACTGATCTGGTCGGGTCGTTTCAGCCACATTGACCCCCTGCCCATCCTGTTCATCTTTATCGCCGTAATCACCTTGCCGCACTTGCTGGTGATGCAGAAGATGTTTTCACGTTAACACACATCGCATTCTTCTCAAATTCGATTATTCCCAGATGAGACAGTCAATATTCATGTTTTCTTAACATGGGTAGCATGGGTTTTTTTATGCATTTTTGAGATCAAGGTTAACTAAATGGCAAGACACAAAAAAACCTTTGGCCCGAATATAAGCCAAAGGTTTGTCTGTCAGAGCGTAATTTCGTAGGATGCTTACTCTACAAAGTTGTTGATCCCCTTATCAAGGAATTCGATATACCGCTCAATATTGGTGTTGTAGCCATAGGCCGGTGCTAGCATGTTTTCGTCGTGGTCGAGGATGACATAATAGGGCTGGGTGTTGGCCCCATACCTTTCGGCCTGGAAAGCACTCCATTTTTGGCCTATCGTGCGGATGGTCCGCTCCCTCCCAAGGGCATCACTTACAAACTGCTCTTCTTCCGGCAGCCGTGTGCGGTCGTCCACAAAAAGCGAGATCTTCACAAAGTCGTTTTTCAGGCGATCCATCACCCGCGGGTCAGACCATACGTTGGCTTCCATCCTGCGGCAGTTGGCACATCCGTGTCCGGTGAAGTCCAGGAATACCGGCTTCCCGGCTTCCCTTGCTGCCGCCATCCCTTCTTTGTAGTCGAGAAAGGACATGATGCCGTGCGGTCCTTCGTATACGTTTTCCCCGACATAAATGGTATCATCTGCCGGTGGACCGGCTGCAGTGGTCATGCGGGTCAGGTCGAAGTCCTGGGTAGTCTGTGATGGAAGGAAAGAGCTGATCCCGCGCAGGGGTGCTCCCCACAGGCCAGGTATCAGGTAGAACACGAAGGCAAAGGTGGCGATGGCCAGCAGGAGACGCGGCACGGAAAGGTACTGCACCTCACTGTCGTGTGCAAAGCGGATCTTCCCGATCAGGTAAAGGCCCATCAGGCCGAAAATGGCTATCCAGAGCACCAGGAATACCTCCCTGTCGAGGATGCCCCACTGTCCTACGCTGTCGGCAATCGACAGGAAGGTGAGAGAGAAGGCCAGGACCAGGAATCCGAGCACCACCTTTACGGCGTTCATCCATCCGCCCGACTTGGGCAGGGATTTCAGGGCGGTAGGGAAGACGGCAAACAGGCTGAAGGGGATGGCCAGCGCGAGGCTGAACCCCAGCATCCCCACAGCAGGAGCAAATACATTTCCTCCGATGGCCGCCTCGACAAGAAGCGTCCCTACGATAGGACCTGTGCAGGAGAAGGATACCAGCACGAAAACGATTCCCATCAGGAACACGCCGATCAGTCCCCCGGTTTGATCGGCCTTGCTGTCGAGCTTATTCGACCATGAAGCGGGCATCTGGAGCTCGAAGGCCCCGAAGAATGATGCTGCGAAGAATACCAGCAGGGCGAAGAAAAATATGTTAAAGCCCGGGCTGGTAGCCAGTGCGTTCAATGTGGCTGGTCCGAAGATGATGGATATGGCCAGGCCAAGCACCACGTAGCTGAAGATGATGGTGAGCCCGTAGAGCATGGCATCACGAAGTGCCCGTGCTTTGTTGCCTGCGTTGCGCAGGAAAAAGCTCACCGTGAGCGGGATCATCGGAAAGACGCAAGGCGTGAGCAAGGCAAGCAGTCCGCCTAAAAAGCCCAGCACAAAAGTCCATCCCAAGCCACTTTCTTCCTCTGTTTCGGGGGTATAAATCCGTTGCGTGACATCTTCCTCTTCCTCCGGAATTGTCTCGTCCCCATCAACAACCACCTCTTCATCAGTTTCGGCCAAATCCAGCTGTGGTTCCAATTCAGCTTCAGGTTCTGGTGCTTCTTCTGTCTCCACTTCGGTGCGATCCGCTTCTGCAGCTTCCGTGATTTCAGTCACGACATCCTCTGCACCCTCCAGGTCAAAGGAAAATGACATGAAGTCGGGCGGCAGGCAGCGCTGGTCATCACACGACATATATTCTAGCTCGCCGCGCACGGTCACCGGTTCTGCCGTTAGCACCCTGACAACCTGGGTGAAGGTGACCTGCCCGCTGTACATGGGGATATCCATCTCAAAGTTCGGGTCGTACTTGACCTCGGCATCGGGTGCGGAAATGGCGCCGACCAGCTCATAGGCATCATCCTCTTCAAAGGTGAAATTCGTAGGGATGGGGCCGCCCGGCTCCAAGTCCATGCCGTAAATATACCAACCCGGGTCGATGATGGCGGTAAGGCGCAATTCATAGCTGTTGTCATCTATTGGTGACTTTTCAAACTCCCAGTCTACGGGATCCATGATCTGTGCGGCAGCCGGCAGCATGAAAAGGATCAAGGCTATTGCTGCAGTGATGTGCTGCAGGGATTTTAATGGCGTCATAATGGTGCTTTTATTAAATCCAACGTGCTGATGAAGAATTGGTTTTGAGAACGCTGTTAAAACAAGTTAAATGATTGAGATATGTAATTTTGATGCAAAGGTACGATAAACAGGAAAACGTTTCAAGATTTTGGCGGTTTCTGCGGGTTGCCTTGTTACTTCCGGCACTCCCACAGGGCGGCCATGCCGCCGGCAAGCGGGGTGTAATTCACACTGCTGAAGCCGGCATCCAGGAGGATCTGCTTTAATTCGCGGGGGTGGTAATAATCGATTGCTGAGTGGGCAAGGTAACGATAAGCGCCTTGATGGCCAGAAAGCAAACCGCCTATCGGCTGGGTGACCCACCGCATATAGAGATGGAATAATTTGCGCAGGCCTTTGTTGCCTGGCTGACTGGTTTCCACGGCCACAAATTTTCCGTTGGGCCGCAGCACACGCAGGATCTCCTTCAGGAAGACCTCCCGGTCCGGGTTTTTGTAGGTCAGGTTGCGAAAGGCAAACGCGATACCGACTGCATCAAAAAAGCCATCATCGAAAGGCATCGAAGCGGCATCCCCTTGTCTGAAATCAATGGCTTCCCTTTTCCTTTTGCTGGCTTTGTCTTTGGCCACGGCAAGCATTGGTGCACTATAATCAAGTGCCGAAATTTGGGTTTGCGGACTTGCATATTTTCTTAAACGCAATGCCAGATCACCTGTGCCGGTGCACAGGTCCAATACCTTCGCCGGGCTGTTACTGAGTACGGACTTTGCTGCCTTGCTTCGCCAGAGTTCATCTATTCGCAGGGTCAGCAGCCTGTTCAGCCTGTCATAAGATGGCGGGACGGCCATAAACATTTTCTGCAGGGGCCGGGAGGCTGTATGGTGTTTCATTGAATCTTTCATATCCTATCTAACAATGTGCTGTTTTCTTTGCGGTTTTTGCGTGTTTTTAATTTTGCGGCTTCTGCGTGGGGAAAATGATTCCACGCGAAGGTCGCAAAAAGATAAACGCAAAGAAGTAGGGCTTCCTGTGTGCCAAAGGAGGGGAAACCCAATTTACACTCAAAACCCTTCATTAGCACATTACAATTAACTGATCTTAAGCCAAACCCGGAGGTGCCGTTTCGTCCACGGGGTGATCTTAAAGCGATCGTCGGCGCGGACCCCCACCACCCAGATGATTTCATTTTTGGCGGTGGTCAATACCAGCACATTTTTCTTTTTATGAAGCGGCAGTTTGACATCAGTAAGCAGGTCGCTGACTTTCTTTTTGCCTTTCATTCCAAGGGGCATAAGGGTGTCACCTGCTTTCCACCGGCGTAAAATAAGCGGGAATGTTAGTTTGCTTATGTCTGCCATCAAGGCATGCGGGCCATCTGGGAGGTCAGTTTCTTTTTCCGCATCGCCGGTATAAAAATGCAAGATCAAACCCGCCAGAGCCACTGTGCTGCCGGGTGTATCCCCAATCTGATCATCCAAAGGCATTTCTACATATACGGGCCCCGATGCATCTGATGACTTTATGGGATGGACGATAATCACTTCCCTGTCAATCAATGCCTCATGCGTGTCTGAGTAAAAATGTTTTCCGGGTTGCATCTCCTTGTCACTGAGTACGGCCTTGCAAATACTTTCTGAAAACCCAAAGTCCCTAATGAATTCAAAAAGAAAATAATGGGGCCAGGGGAGTTCCCTTAGGGCAGGCATGCTGATCAGCAGCTGATCGCCCTCTATTCTTGTGCAGGCTTGTTTTTGCTGCTCAATCATTGCGTTAAGGATAGCTTCTGTTGCTTCCATCCTTTCGAAAAAGCGTGCGAGGGTGGAGGGCAGTGACGGATTCAGGTCTTTCAGGGCGGGCAATACCTGGTGCCTGATCTTATTCCTGGCATATTTTACCTCCAGGTTAGAGCAGTCTTCACGGAACGATATCCCCGCTTCCCGGCAATAAGTTGTGATTTCATCCCGGTTGGCGAATAGCAGGGGTCTGATGATATGCCCGGTCTTTACGGGGATGCTTTTGAGACCGGAAATGCCGGTGCCCCTGGTGATGTTGATCAGGAGTGTTTCGATTGCATCGTCGCGGTGATGTGCCGTGGCAATCGCCTGGTATCCGTGGTCCGAGCGCACCTTTTCCATCCATTCATAACGCAATCTGCGTGCGGCCATCTGTATGGATTCCCCGGATTTCCTCGCCTCTGCTTCCGTGTCGAAGGTCTGGACAAAGAAGGGTACGTCCAGTTTTTTTGCTGTTCTTTCCACCAGCTGCTGGTCACGGTCTGCGTCAGTGCCACGAAGCTGAAAGTTGCAGTGGGCAATGGCAAAGGGCCATTCAGATTTTACGAACAGGTCAACCATGGCCATGGAGTCCATTCCGCTACTGACGGCCAACAAAATCCTGTTCTTGTCTGTAATGAGCCGTTGCCGCTGAATATATTTGACAAATCTTCCGTGCATGTCTAAAATCGAGCCTGGTGTCATGGCGATGCTGCTTTAATGGAGCCCGGAGCCTGGTGTCATGTGGATGCTGGTTAAGCCGATCCGGGGCTGTATCATTTCCTAAAACCTGTAAAGCAGCCTCTCAGCCCGGCTTGGTATATGCCCTTTTTCCCCGGGGAAACGTGCTGCGAGATAAGCGAGACCCGGGCACGCACACGATACCAGTTCAAAGATAGCGAAAACCTCTTGTGCTGTAATATTTTGCTTTATATTTGTGAAAAATAACAAAAAAATTCCGGGATCATGCCTGCAAAATGGATGATCGCCATTTTTTGCATGCAGCGATGTGGATTGTTTGAGATTCACCGGGACATGCTAAAATACATTGACACATACAACGTTTACTATTGTATGGCAAGCTTCATTTGCCCTTCATAATCAAATGATTATCACGTGAAACAAATCAATACCAGGAAATATGGTCAGGTGAAGCCTGAGCGGAAGATAGGGGAGGGTAACTTCAGGACGTGTTACACGGTTGCGGGCTACGATGACGTATGCGTAAAGCTTGTCAAGTCTGACTTTACACTTGGGCGCAGGATGCAGGCATTTCTTCTGCATCGCCAAACCAACAAACAGGAATTTGCCCGGTATCTGAATTTACCCAATGAGATCAAGCCATACTTTAATCCCATCATTGAAGCTGAGCGCCATTATTCAATCACTACGATGCCGCGTGATTATGATGGCAGTTACTCCAGGTCTGTGTTTTCCCATGGGAAAGTGAGCAATCCACATTTCTGGCAGGAAGTAGACAAGCTTTATCATTATCTTCTGGAGCACAATCTCTGGTATTTTGATGTGCTCAACGGGAAAAATATGTTTATCCGAAAAGAAAGTGTGCATAAATGGTTTCCTGTCATTGTGGACTATAAGCGCTTAGGCCCCAAAGGCTTTCCATGGCAGGTACATTTGTGGTTAAGATCAGAAAAAAGGAAAAAGATGGCGCGCAAATATGCCAAGTTGCTCAGAAGGCATAAGCTTGCATAGCTTTTAACCTGCTTTTACACCTGGTCTTATTTCTGGCTGTCTGCTGATGCAGCTCCTCCATCATGTTCCAGCAGGCCAAAATATAATGAAAAAATCAGAAACAGGTTAAGCGGCATCTGGCTTTCCAGCGGGGCATGTCCAAACATAAATACGACGGTCATTGCCAACAGGACTTGGTAAGGCTGGTGTCTTAAGGCCCCGGATCTTATCACAAAGAGAAACAACAAGCCAAAAAAAGCAATGAACCCAACCGGTCCAAAAGTGACCAGTACGTGTAAAAACTGATTGTGTGAATGCCTTAGGTCGAAGTGCTGGTAAAGCGAATCCATCTGGCTTAAACCAAAGTATATCGCTTCCAGGTGCCCGCCGGTTCCCCATCCCAGCAGGGGTCTTTCCTTTATGGCATGTATGGTGGCCTTCCAGGTTTCAATCCTTTGTGCCATCGAACCCCCACGGGGGTTTCCTGTCCTGCGATATTCCTGCAGCTCCCATAGGGTTTGGTGCGTCCTTACAAAAACATTGGGCCATTCCAGGTACAGGTGGTTGGGTACGCCGCGCTCGATGGCCTCGATTTGCCGGTCACTTAGTTTTTCAATGCCCTCCCTGTCTTTTTTCAGCCCTTTTGAGCTTAAATAGCGATAGATCGTATACTTGATCTCGTTGCCGGATTTGTCTGAGCCATAAAAATCCAAATCGCTCCTCTCATTCCATGACGCACTTACCTCTTCTTCCACAATGAAATAAAACACGAGGTGCCCATTTTCTCTTTGCGTTTTATCCTCGTGATGGGTATACTTGTTTCCCTGCCGGCTTGTCGCTGCCATTTCAGCTTTGCCTGGGTCAATCTCCTGGCGCAAAGGCCGTGACACATAGAGGACGGTAAAAGCCATGCTGACAAGCATGATTACAGAAAAGCTGCCGATGATCGCCGTCTGCCGCTGGAATTGTCTTTGTTTAAGATCATAGAGGATCAAAAGCACGGATACCAGCAGCATGCTGATTATCGCCGTCAGGGTGCTCATGATCAGCAAGAAGCCCAGGAGCCAAAGTGCGGCGGCCCAGGCTGCATAATAGATCGCCTTGTCCGGCCGGAAAGCTTTCATTAGCCAGGGGATCAGGGCAATAGCCAGGACGATCATCATGCTGAAGTGGACATGGGGGATAAAGGGTGATAAGTCCCTGGGACCCCTGAGTGGATCAGACAAAAACAGATAGAAGCCCAAAACGGTGGTGAAGAGCACGGCACAGACGAACAATACCGGCAGGAGCCTGACTTTTTTCATAGGCAGTGCGGGGCTTGAGGATGCAATGAAGATCAGGCTCAGGTAGGGGATTTTGTTTTTGAGGACGGAGTTTATGCCATGACCCACGTCCTGGCTCCATAACAAGCCGATCACGTAAAGAAAAAAGATCGCTGTCAGGTATACAGCTGGCTGCTGTCTGATGAACCTTCTGCCTTTCTCTTTAAAATGGCCTTCAATCAGCCAGTTTACAAACATCAGGATTTGTATGATGCTTAATGCGGCCCTGGATGTGGGAAGTGCAATGGCAACAATCACCAGACAGAAGAAAAGGATCTGCTGATGCAGTTTGTCGCGCGATGTAAACAGTTTAAGGTCCATGTGCTCTGTCTTAGTGCGATGGGGTTGAAGGGTCGCTGCTTATAGCATGCCTGGCAAGGCCTTTATGGGTGTATTCGTTGCTCCAGCCAGTTTAACACTTTTTGCTGCTGCTCAGGAGTGCAAATATCCAGGCTTTGCACGCACATAAAAAGAGGAGGCGGTTCAAGCCTGCTCTCTTTGAGCTTCCTGTCAATATAGTTTTTGCCACCTTTATAGGGCTTCATGAAGATCAAAGCCGGCTTTTTATGGTGTGTGTTGCCCAGCTTGATTTCCGTGTGATATAAAAGAGAATTGAAATTAAACTGCTCAGCACTGCGGAACTTGTAGGAAAGATTTTTGCGAATGGCGTCGTGGTACTCGCGGAAAATGTGCTGGGCCATTGGTTTTGAGATGGCATATGGAATGTGGTTAAAACAGAAATACCGCCATCTATGGCCAGCCAAATGCGCTGCAGACCACTGTGCCAGATGATAAGACGGCTTGGGTCTGTATGCTTTCCTCTGCAGGATATATCTGACTACCCAGCTTTTCAACTTATGATACCAAACCCTGGGATAAGGTGCCGGCAACCAACCTCCGCGTAAGACCGGCCTGTTATTGATGAAAAACTCCTCCCGGCATACTTCCCTGATTAAAAAGGTGTCGTCATTAAAATAAATGAAGTTATCTGAAAGTCCCTCAATGCGCCACAACACGGTTTCAATCACCCGGCTGTTGAAAACGGGCAGATATTCTTCATACCCCCTGAAAACTTCTTTGTGATCGACGACATGAAACGTGTTTAGTCTTTCAGGAAAGTGTTTTTTGATGTCGTCATACAGCATCGGGTCCTGGTTGTCAGTGAGCACGTATACGTTTCTGACAAAAGGGGCAAATGTATAAATGGACAGCAGGCAATACCTGATTTCGTTCACAGACCTGAATCGCGTGTGTTTAGATCCAAAAAAACCGCGTTTGCCGGAGTCAAGGTACGGCATCATCTTTTTCTGATGCCCGGGGTCATCCCCGTCAACCCAGGCGATCACTGCATCCACGGGCTTGGGCGTATCACTTTCCTTGCACAAGTGTGTCTCCTTGTTTTCAGTCATGTTACAAATCATATATTGGTGCTGCCGTAAATCAAAAAAAGAAAGCGATTCCGTGTATGTGTTGGTGACTTGTAAATAGTTGTTGGTGAAACTATTAAACAATTACCGCATGGAGTTATTGCTTTTTTTTGCATTTTTGCCTTCAACAAAGCAAATATACAACAAGAATTTCAGGGAGAATCATATATGGTTTATCCAGGCAAAGGCAAAATTGCTGTCATGTCGATGGCGCGTAATGATCAATTCTTTATTCAGAAGTGGATTGATTACTATGGCGACTGTTTTGGTATGCAAAACCTCTATTTGATCCTGGACGGATATGATCAGGCATTGCCTGCGCAGCATAAGATGATGCACGTTGAAAGGGTTGCGCACAAGTCCATGCCCAGGCTGCAAGGGGATCGCTATCGAGCCCGGCTGGTATCTGAAAAAGCAAGAAGCCTGTTTCAGCAAGGTTATGAAAGAGTCATTGCCACCGACATTGATGAATTCCTGGTGCTGGATCCGGCTGCTGGGGAGTCTTTATATGCATACCTCATGAAGCCCGCTAAGGCGGTTTCCCGCTCTGCCCTAGGGTTGGATGTGGGGCAGCACCTGGAGGAAGAAGATGCCATCAACCCCGACATCCCGTTTTTGCAGCAAAGAAAGTATGCGCACGTGTCGGCAAGGTATACCAAGGCCATCGTAGCTAACCAGCCGCTTACCTGGGGCTCAGGGTATCATAGGGTGAAAGGCCACAATTTTCACATTGATCCAAACCTGTACCTCTTTCATTTTGGGATGGTAGATTATGCACAGTGCAAACAGAAAACCGGCAACCAGGAACTGTTGAAAAAGGGCTGGACTGGCCACCTCGACAGGCGCTTTCAACTATTTGACCTGATTTTGAATAAGGAGGCCCTGGATGGCGATGCGTTTTTCCCCAGGGCCAGGCGAAGGCAAAGTCTTTGCAGACCTGTGTTTGCCCTGAATAAACCTGGGATGCTCAGGGGAAAGCCCATCGTTTTGATTCCGGAACGTTTCAGGGACATTGTTTAATGTGCCAATGTGTTAATGTGCCAATGTGTTAATGTGCTAATGTGCCAATGTGCCAATGTGGTAATGTGGTAATGTGCCAATGTGGTAATGTGCCAATGTGGTAATGTGCCAATGTGCCAATGTGGTAATGTGCCAATGTGGTAATGTGGTAATGTGGTAATGTGCCAATGTGCTAATGAAGGGTTTTGGATGCCAATGCCAATGTGTCAATGTGTTAATGTGCCAATGTGCTAATGAAGGGTTTTGGATGTAAGATGACGTTTTCTCTTTGTGTTCATTTGTGTGCATTTGTGTAACCATTTGTGTTTATTTGTGGATATCTTAACCCCATAACCCCACAACCCATTGGCTGCCCCCGACTTTTCGACCTTTCGACTTTTCGACCTTTCGACATTTTGTCCTTTTGTCCTTTTGTCTTTCCCGGAAAAATTTTATGTTTTTTTCGGCAAGGTGTTTGCGAAAGAAAAAAATGTATTATCTTTGCACTCCCTGTTCGGGGAAAATGTAATCTCGGGCAGGT
>PUOJ01000175.1 GCA_003552075.1 Bacteroidales bacterium | reverse complement strand
ACCACTTGTTGGATCTCACCCTCCAGGCTGCCGTTTTCACCTGCACTGTAAATCAGGGTGTAGGTATTGATGGCAAAGTGCGCCACAAAGTCACGGTCTGCTTCGGCCGTGAAAGTATAGGTCGCTCCTGCAGGATCATCGTCATTCATTACCACCTCACCGTCTTCCTGCCACTCCACGAAGTGATAGCCCGTCTCTGGTGTAGCCGTCAGGGCCACTTCTTCAAAATGCTCATAGTATCCTGCACCCGTAACACTACCAAAGTCCTCGTCGTTGGGCTGCACGGTGATCTCGTAGGTGTTGATGACAAACTGGGCCGTTATCTCCAGGTCGTCGGTTACGTTTTCATCCGTACGCGGGTTGTCGTCCATCCCATCGCTCCACTGTGTAAAGTGATGGCCCTCATCCGGGATGGCTTCCACGGGAGTACCATCGCTGCCGTGTTCAACCACTTGCTGGGTTTCGCCTGTGAGGCTGCCGTTTTCGCTGGCGGTATAGAGCAGGGTGTAGATATTAATGGCGAAATTAGCCACCAGTTCGCGTTCTTCTTCCACCATGAAGGCGTAAGTTGCTCCTGCCGGCTCATCTCCGTCCATGACGACCACTCCGTTCTCGGTCCAGTTGACGAAGTGGTAGCCTGTTTCCGGAAAGACCCTAAGAGTTACGTTTTCAAAGTGTTCGTAGTCTCCGTCACCTTCTATATTTCCAAAGTTTTCATTGTTCGGTGCAGCTGAAATGGTGTACACGTTTATGGCGAAGTTCGCCACCAGGTCGCGTTCTGCTTCGGCCATGAAGGTGTAGGCCTCGCCTGCGGGTTCATCCCCGTCCATAACCACGTCGCCGTCCTCTGTCCAGTTAACGAAGTGGTAGCCTGTTTCGGGGGTGGCTGTCAGGGTCACATCCTCGAAGTGCTCGTAATCGCCGGCACCAGTTACTGTGCCAAAGTTTTCGTCGTTAGGAACGGCAGTGATCGTGAATACAGTTAGTTCTGCGGTTTCAAAGTTTGTGGGTCCGATCCAATTGCTGTTATTCTCTCCGCATACCGATCTCACATATACATCATATCCGGTCTCCGGGTCAAGCGAGGATAGGGTATAGTTAGATTCCGTGACATTGGTTATCAATGAACCCTCTGTTTCCGGATCAAATCCATTATTGCCATAGAGAATATGCCACGATTCTTCATTACCTCCCATCGACCATTCTACCTTGGCCGAGTGTGATATTATGTCACTCACCGTTACGTTTGAGGGCGGGTCGGGATCACAGAAAAGATCAAAGACAAAGGCATAGTCTGTTTCAGTTACGACAATGGTGTCAACTACTGTGACAAAGCCCTCTTTGGATATTTCCACCCTGTAATCGCTCTTAAAAACGTTGGAGAGCAGCACCAGGCCCGTTGGATTGGTGGTGCGTGAGAATTCCTGCGCATAAATATCGTCAAGTGCTGTCATTTGGAAATCAATGCCCTCATTATTTTCACTTCCGCTGAGGTTGCATAAGATGTTCACATCCACAAAGCGCTGCAGCGATACCGGCTGACTCTCGGTTATTGCACTTTCACCGTTTTCATATACTGATTGCACACCGTATTGATAGTCGCCATCCGGACGGTTTTTCAGATCATCCGTAAAACTCAGTGATTCTATGCTGCTTTTAATGAGCGAATACTCTCCGCTATTATATTTTCTGTAAAGGTTATAGCTTTCAAAATGGTTGTTGTTTTTGACCCCGGGCAAAGGTCCCTGCCAGGAAAGGGCCACATGATGGATGTGTTCTACCGCGGCTGTCACGTCAACCGGCTGAAGGAAAGTTTCCACACCCGGACTGTTGCTCAGGCCGCTGCGATTCTGTGCCGCGTCTTCGGCCTTAATGGAGAACCAAACCTCGTCGTGCTGATCCATGAATTGCAAGTCCATCAGGTTCACCACCAAAGAATCCTTCTCACCCGCCACAGCCGGATAAGGAACATTCTCGATAAGGTATGCCGTAAAGTAAACATTTTCTGAATCGATGGGCTCGTAGGCATAGCGGATGTCGTAGCGGTAAGCCTTGCCTTCGTATTCATCATCGCCGGTGGCTGTCCATGAAAGCATTACCTTGTTATCATCCAGAGGCTCTATGCTTAGGTCTGTTATATCGCCAGGCGGTGTGATGTCGCTGGGCTGCGGGTTGCTGTCGTAAAACGCCAGGGCTTCCAGGGTGTTTTTGTCCCAGGTATAGGATGCCTGGATGGTATCGCCATCTTCCACCGACAGCTCGCTTTTTTTCTTGTAGGATAGCTGAAACTGCCCCATGTATTCAAATTCATTAACCCTTCGGCATGTCACATTGGTTTGTTCATTGGTGCGCAAATTTGTAAGCGTTACTTGCTGGGTGGGCTCATCGCTGAAGAAATTTCTCAGGATGAGAAATGTATTGTCTTCTTCATAAAGATTTACGGAGTTAAAGGCCAGTTGGACTTCTACCTGCTCAGGGGTGTAAACCACCACTTCCTGGTAAGTGGTATCCGTGTCTGCACCATCGCTAACCACGATGCCCTGGTAATAAACGCCCCGTTGTTCGAGGGTTGGTGTCCACTGCATCCTGTCGCCAGTGACATCTATGCCGAGTGTGTCGCCAAGCAGGGAAAATGTAAGCGGATCCCCATCGGCATCATTTGCATGAAGTGTATATTCTGCCATTTCGCCGGCTATGAACACCAGCATGCTGTCCGGATCCATGGTGAAGTAGGGCGGATTATTTCGGGCATCGCTCGAAAAAACAAGTTCTTCTACATTGCTTTTGGTGCTATACGTGCCATTTTCGTTGATGAACTTGCACCATATTTCGTATCCCCTGCCAGGGGTCAAATCATGAAGTATGGTTTGGTTTGCAGCTACAACGGCTTTTTGCTCTGTGCGCCAGGTTGATTTGTCTTTGTAATACACTGTTGCTGCTACCGTATTGGCCATCTGTGGCTCATCCCAGGTGACCATCACAGAATCGCCCTGTTGGATGGCACCGAGATTTTCAGGTGTTTCGATGTTTGGATCGTTTTCGACCCATATGGAGCCCGGGGCATATTGCAGCACCGGGGCATTTTTGCCGTCATCAATGCGGGTGTAGATATAGTATTCACCGTTAGGCACATCCTGGTTTTGCCAGGTAAAGTTAAGTTCGGCGTTGTTGATCACGGTAAACTCATCAATGAGTCTGCCATCGAAACGCCGGTTGTGGGTGTTGTAATAGACCTGCACGTTTAAAGTGTCGGCAAAGTCGTTGATTGTCAAGGATATTTCGTTGCTGCGGGTGCGCCGGCTGCCAGGTTGTTCCAGCATGGTGGCGGGTTTTTGATCTAATCCAAGTGGTAGAAGTGCCACTTCTCCTTCATAATCTGTTAAAAACATCCATTCACCCTCCATGGGTTGCAATAATGATATCACGGTTGAATTTTCTTCAGCAACTACATTATGGTAATAAGCATTGTCTTTGTCAAATACTTGCCCGGTGGTAACATGCATCAGGGAAAAATCAAAAGGTTCTGATGGATTTATGGTATCTGTTGCAGCCACGACCAATTGTCCTGTGTTTTCAGGCACCTGGAAAGTGATTACATTTTTATCGTTTTCCTCCCCCTTCCAAATTTGCCACATTGTGTTGAGGTTCGTCCCCAGGTAGTAATGAAATGGTATTAGCCCGTCTCTGCCAAACTCCATTTTCATGGCGATGCTTATCCAGGTGCTTAGCCTGAACTATTCATAAACTACAAATTTCGTCAAAATTTGCCAGTCGGTGATCATTGGATGCAAAAAAAAGACCATCGAATTGTGTTGTTACATTGATCCGGACATGCTGCCGGACTCAAATTGGTTTCCGATGCCTGTTTT
>PUOJ01000077.1 GCA_003552075.1 Bacteroidales bacterium | reverse complement strand
GCGGGGACCTATGCCACTACCCCCACACACACTACAACCCCAAAAACACCACATACAAGAACCCCGACAGGGGTTCAACATCAATAACCCCGCATGCAATGCGGGGATCTAACCCACTACCCCCCCCCCACACAAGCACCACCCCCACAAAAAAATCCCTACCTTTGCAATGCGCTCACCAGAGCAACAAGACCCATTGCACACACTACATATATGACTGATTTTCTGAGAGATCTGAACGAACCGCAGCAAGAGGCGGTAAAAACAACCGAGGGGCCCGTGATGGTCATTGCCGGTGCCGGCAGTGGCAAGACACGGGTGCTGACATACCGGGTAGCCTATCTCCTAAATAAGGGCGTACCCCCTTTTCGCATCCTTGCACTCACATTCACCAACAAGGCAGCCCGGGAGATGCGGGAGCGGATCGCCACACTTGTGGACGCATCCAGTGCCAAAAGCCTTTGGATGGGCACCTTTCACAGCATCTTTGCACGCATACTCAGAGCGGAGGCAGAAAAACTTAACTACCCCTCCCAGTTCACCATTTACGATACCGAAGATTCCAAAAGGGTCATCCGAAAGATCGTCAAGGAGCAAAACCTCGACGAAAAGACTTATGCGGCTGGCTTTGTACTAAGCCGAATCTCCAATGCCAAGAATAACCTGATCTCTGCCATCGATTACAATGAAGATGTGGAGATCCAAAGCCACGACAGGCAGTCACAAAAGCCTAAGCTGGGACTGATTTACAGCCTCTATCAGGAAAAGCTGCGCAGGGCCTCTGCGATGGACTTTGATGACCT
Source organism: Bacteroidales bacterium (assembly GCA_003552075.1). Lineage (GTDB taxonomy): Bacteria > Bacteroidota > Bacteroidia > Bacteroidales > UBA7960 > PUPG01. The sequence continues at coordinate 15,661 of PUOJ01000077.1, read as the reverse complement.
CCTCTTCAATACCAACGTGTTGCTGCGCGACTTTCCGGATGTCTTGTATAAATATCAGCAGCGCTTCCATTACATCCTGGTGGATGAGTACCAGGACACCAACTTCTCACAATACCTGATCGTCAAGAAGCTGGCGGCGAACAACGAGAATATCTGCGTAGTAGGCGACGACGCCCAGAGCATCTATGCCTTCCGGGGTGCCAACATCCAGAACATCCTGAACTTTAAGAACGACTATCCCGATTATAAACAATTTAAGCTGGAACAAAACTACCGTTCCACGCGTTTTATCGTTTCTGCTGCCAACAGTCTGATCGCCCATAACAAAAACCAGATCCACAAGCATATATGGACCAGCAATGCAGGTGGTGATAAGATCAGGCTCATGCAAACTGCAAATGAGGGCGATGAAGCCTATTGGGTGGGTAATGAGATCTTCAGCCTGATCCAGCAAAACCAGCTTCCAAACAGCGCTTTTGCTGTGCTCTACCGTACCAATGCACAGTCGCGCGCCTTGGAGGAAGCGCTCCGCAGGCTGAACATCCCCTATCGCGTTTTTGGCAGCCTTTCTTTTTATCAGCGCAAAGAGATCAAAGACCTCCTTGCCTATTTCCGGCTGGTGATCAACCCCAACGACGAAGATGCGCTGTTGCGTGTGATTAACTTTCCGGCCAGGGGCATTGGGGCCACAACTGTTAACAGGCTGGTTGCCACCGCCAACGACTTAAATAAACCCCTTTGGGATATAGCCTGTGACCCAAAAGCACACCATGTGCAGCTCAATAGCGGCATCACCCGTAAGCTGGCGGAGTTTACCACCATGATCAGAAGCTTTGCTGCCAGACTTTTCAAAATCAATGCTTTCGAGATGGGCGAACTTATTGTTAACAAATCGGGGATCCGGAAACTGTATTTTGAAGACGGCAGTCCGGAAAGCATGAACAGGCGCGACAACATCGAGGAGCTCCTTTCCGGGCTGCAGGACTTTGTACGCTCCGACAGCGAACCAGAAGCAAGCGAGGGCCTTCGCACGCTGGACGAGTTCATGCAGGACATCTCTTTGCTTACGGATGCGGACACCCAGGATGATGATCCCCAGAACACCAATAAGGTGTCGCTGATGACAGTACATGCGGCCAAGGGGCTGGAATTTCCTTATGTGTTCATTGCCGGCGTGGAAGAAAACCTGTTCCCCTCCCAGCTTTCTATCAACAGCCAGGAAGAACTGGAAGAGGAGCGACGCCTCTTTTACGTGGCCATTACACGCGCCATGAAGCAGGCCACCATCACCTGGGCGGAAACACGTTTTCGCTATGGCAATTTTAACCTTTGTGAGCCAAGCCGCTTCATTGATGAGCTGGACGCTGAGTATGTCAACTATCTCTCTGCCCCTGGCAGGAAGCGACTAAAAAGCACAACACAGGAAAGCTTCGCAGAAAGTCGCAACCGATTCAGGAAGCTCACTGAAAACATGGAGGATCCTGCCAGTTCAGCGCGCAGTGCGAACAGTGCAGACAGTGAACCTGCCGAGGGCGGTTTTGCCATCCTTGAACCAGACACATTAAGCGTAAATATGGAAGTTAAACACCAACGCTTTGGCAAAGGCAAAGTGTTGGCCCTGGAAGGCAGCGGCAAGAGCGCCAAAGCCACTGTCATGTTTGCCGGGGCAGGCAAGAAACAACTGCTCCTGAAGTTCGCCAGGTTGAAAATATTGTGATATAGAGATCATATGCAACCTGTATCATTCATCCATTTAATTCAGGTTATTCATTATCTTTGCAAAAGAATCTATCCCTAAATTAATCCCCGAACAAATTTATATTATGGAATATAACAGCTCAAGGGACAAAATGGTAATTTCGGAATATGGCCGGAATATCCATAAAATGATCGATTACATGAAGTCGGTCAAAGACAGGGAAAAGCGCAATCACCTGGCAAGGGCCACCATCAATGTGATGGGGCAACTGAACCCGCACCTGCGCGATGTCAACGACTTCAAGCACAAACTATGGGACCATCTGTTCATCATGGCCGACTTCGACCTTGACGTGGATAGCCCCTACCCGCTTCCCAGCAAAGAAACCCTGACACGAAAACCAGAGCCACTGCAATATGCGACCAACAATGTGACCTTTAAACATTACGGACGGCATATTGAAAGGATGATTGAGAAAGCCTGTGAACTGGAAGACGGCTTCATGAAAGACACTTTGGTGAAAATGATCGCCAATCACCTCAAAAAATCTTACCTGACCTGGAACAGGGAGGATGTCACCGATGAAGAAATCGCTGAGCATTTGTCCATCTTGTCTGATGGCAAGCTCAACCTTGAAGACAATATTAAGCTGCATCAAACCAGCGACATTCTGGCCAAGAACAAGAAGAAAAAACACCAGGGACGCCAATCCGGGAAAAGTTACAGCCAAAAGAGCCGAAAAAACTAATTTGCCATATGCAGCAGGCCATGTCTGAATCTTGATCGCATGTGGTGCATTTTGCGTTTCCGGCAAAAACATGATCCCAGGATAAAGTTAGTCAGTGAGCCATTTATCTATCCTGCACTATGAATACTTCATTGAACTGAATGGCCCCCTTGCATGGGCAGGACATGCATGTTGCTTTATGCAAAAACCACGAATAAGCTGTTGCTCCTTCTTTTAAACATAAAACCTCACGCACATCAAACAGATGAGGATCATAATGGCACTCCTATCCTACTTGTGCTGGTAAGTTTTAGTAAGTTTATGTGAATATCGGATAAAAAAAGGCTTATGGGATCATTTGAAATTTACGGTGGACATCAGCTCAGAGGCGAGATCCAACCACAGGGAGCCAAGAACGAAGCACTCCAGATTGTATGTGCCACCTTGCTGACGAGCGAAGAGGTAATCATTGACAACATTCCACGCATTCGTGACGTCTTAAAGCTGATTGACCTGCTGGAGGATTTTGGCGTGGAGGTAAATCAACTTAGTGACCACCAATACGCCTTTCGTGCCCGTGATTTGAACCTGGACCTTCTTTACGAAGACAGTTTCCGGCAAAAGGTGGCCCAGCTGCGCGGCTCTGTGATGATCGTCGGTCCCCTGCTTGCGCGGTTTGGAAAAGCTTCCATTCCAAAGCCTGGTGGAGACAAGATTGGAAGGCGGCGGCTCGACACCCATTTCATTGGCCTGGAAAAGCTTGGAGCCAAATTCCGCTATGATAAAGAAGACTATTTTTATGAGATCGAAGGCAGGGAATTACGTGGTTGCGACATACTCCTGCATGAAGCCTCTGTGACAGGGACGGCAAACATTGTCATGGCTGCAGCCTTGGCACAGGGGAAAACCACCATCTACAATGCAGCCTGTGAGCCCTATATTCAGCAGCTCTGTCACATGCTTAACCGCATGGGTGCCAATATTTCAGGTGTGGGTTCCAACCTGCTGACCATCGATGGCGTGGAAAGCCTCAAGGGTTGCACGCACCGGATGCTACCCGACATGATCGAGATTGGCAGCTTCATTGCCATGGCTGCGATGACCCGCTCAGAAGTGCTGATCCGCGACGTGTCTTATGAACACCTTGGGATTATCCCGGAAGTTTTTCGCAAACTGGGCGTGGTGCTTGAAAGGCGCAACGACGACCTCTTCATCCCGGCTCAGGACAGCTACGAAGTCGACACCTATATCGACGGCAGCATCCTGACCATCAGTGATGCCCCCTGGCCTGGCTTTTCGCCCGACCTGCTGAGTGTCATTCTTGTACTCGCCACGCAGGCCAAGGGAAGCGTGCTCGTGCATCAGAAAATGTTTGAAAGCCGCCTGTTTTTTGTGGATAAGCTGATAGACATGGGCGCCCAGATTATCTTGTGCGACCCCCACCGGGCCACGGTGATCGGCCTTGACCGCAAATATCCGCTCAAGCCACTCGAAATGACATCTCCCGACATCCGCGCCGGCGTGGCCTTGCTGATCGCTGCCCTGAGCGCCGAAGGCAAGAGCACCATCCACAACATCGAACAAATTGACAGGGGCTACCAGTTCATCGACACCCGTCTTCAACAACTCGGAGCCAAAATAAAAAGGATGTAAGCTGACAAAATGGCTTAACACATCCTGTGGCAAAGCTTTTGCTATGCTGTGTAAGGATTAGTATAACGAATAAATTGGTTACGGAATGATGCACAAGAAAGGCAAAGACAAAAAACAGGAAGACCCTAAGGAGGAACAGCAACAAGCTGCTGCCGGAGAAGGCAAAGAAAAGCATCAGGACAAGGCCCTGGAAGAACAGAAGGAGCAGGCAGAAGACTCCGCATTGCTTTCAGAACAGCTGGAGTCAACCAGGGAAGAGATACAAGCATTGAAAACACAACTTGAAGAAGCAAACGACAAGTTTCTCCGGCTCTTTTCCGAGTTCGACAACTATCGCAAACGGGTCACCAAAGAGCGGCTGGAGCTTTCGAAAACAGCCGCTGAAAGTGTGATATCTGCACTTTTGCCAGTTCTTGACGACCTGGAGCGGGCCAGCGATGTCGCCCGCGAAAAAGCAGAAGGCAATGCAGAAGAAGAGGGTGTCGTGCTTATATATAACAAGTTAAAGGCAGTTCTAAAGCAAAAAGGCGTAGAGGAAATCCCGGCAGGGGGAGAAGCATTTAATACCGATTACCACGATGCCGTGACGCACGTTCCTGCAGAAAATGAAGAAGAGAAAGGCAAAGTCAGGGAAGTGGTGCAAAAGGGCTACCTGCTAAACGGAAAGGTGATTCGCCACGCAAGGGTCGTTGTAGCAAACTGATGTTGTTTTATTTAGGTTAGAGAAACGGAATGGCCTGCTGCGTTCTGTTTACCCCAATACAAGTTTAATGGTTTATGGCAAAAAGAGATTATTACGAAATATTAGGTGTTTCTAGGGATGCAAAGCCTGAAGAGATCAAAAAGGCTTATCGTAAGAAGGCATTGCAGTACCATCCTGATAAGAACCCCGATGACAAAGAGGCAGAAGCAAGGTTTAAGGAGGCTGCTGAGGCCTACGAAGTGCTTCGTGACCCGCAAAAGAAAGCCCGTTACGATCAGTACGGACATGCAGGCATGGGCAACAACTTCGGAGGAGCCGGCGGCTTTGGTGGAGGCATGTCTATGGAAGACATCTTCAGCCAGTTTGGCGACATCTTCGGTGAGGCATTTGGCGGTGGTGGCTTTAGTGGTTTCGGCGCCGGCACGGGACGCCGTACATCCAGGCGGGCCAACAGGGGGACCAACTTGCGGATTAAGGTCAAGCTTACCCTGGAAGAGGTGCTTAAAGGCACAAACAAGCGGGTAAAGGTGAGCAAGAATGTGTCCTGTAGCTCCTGCAATGGCACGGGTGCAAAGGGCGGCAGTGCCTTCAGTACCTGCTCCACCTGCAATGGCGCCGGCCGGGTGACACGTGTTGCCAACACCTTCCTCGGGCAGATGCAGACTACTGCAGCATGTCCAAGCTGCAGCGGCGAAGGACAAACCATAGAGGAAAAATGTTCTTCATGTTATGGCAATGGCATCATCAAAGACCATGAAACAATCAGTCTGAATATTCCGGCTGGTGTAGAAGATGGCATGCAGCTGTCGCTTAGCGGGAAAGGGAATGCCGCACCAAGGGGTGGCATCCCAGGCGACCTGATCGTGATGGTAGAGGTAAAACCACACGAACAGCTGATCCGCGACGGCCAGAACCTGCTCTATGATCACCACATCAGCTTTCCCCAAGCTACCCTGGGTACGACCATTGAAGTACCCACCCTGGAAGGCAGAGCAAGGATCAAGATCGAACCCGGCACGCAACCTGGCAAAGTGCTGCGCCTGAAAAATAAGGGACTCCCCTCCGTCAACGCTTACGGTCGCGGTGACCTGCTGGTCAACATCAACATCTGGACGCCACAAAAGCTCTCGGCGGAAGAGAAAGAGACGCTCAAGAAACTGGATGAATCCGACAACTTCAAACCAAATCCGAAGAAGACGGACAAGAACTTTTTCGAAAAAATGAAAGACGTATTCAACTGATAATGCGTTGGAAAACCGACGACCATGAATACCCTTCTGGCAGCAGCAAACATCACCAAAACCTATACCGGCCACCGCGCACTGGACAGCGTAAGCATGGAGGTTCCGGAGCAAAGCATTTTCGGACTGCTGGGGCCAAACGGTGCGGGTAAAACTACCCTTATCAGAATCATCAACCAGATCATCGGCCCCGACGAAGGTCAGATTCTGCTTGACGGAGAAAAACTTACCCCTAAACATGTCAGGCAAATAGGCTACCTGCCGGAAGAACGCGGCCTCTATAAAAAAATGAAGGTAGGCGAACAGGCTGAATACCTCACCCGGCTCAGGGGACTCAGTGGACACGATGCACGAAAGCTGCTTAAAAAATGGTTCGAACGTTTTGACCTCACCCCATGGTGGAACAAAAAGGTAGAAGAGCTTTCGAAAGGCATGCAGCAAAAGGTGCAGTTCATCATCACCGTGTTGCACAAGCCCCGCCTGCTGATTTTTGATGAGCCATTCACCGGCTTCGATCCCATCAATGTCAACATACTCAAGGAAGAAATCCTGAAACTTAGGGAGGAAGGTGCTACCATCATCTTTTCCACGCATGACATGGGGTCTGTGGAAGAACTATGCGACCACATCGCCCTGATCAATAAATCACAAAAGATCCTGGAGGGGAATGTGCAGGAAATCAAGAAACAGCACACCAGCAGGATCTATGAGGTTGAACTCAATGCAATACAAAAACCGTTGGAAAGCATGCTCGACGGACGTTTTCGTCTCATTAAAAGCCGTACGGAGGATCAAGGCATTCGGGCCAGGATCCAAATCCTGAACGACACGCCGGCGAATGACCTCCTGCAGGCACTCCTCAGCGAAGCCCGCCTGGCTGCATTCAAGGAGCTGACTCCCAGCATGAATGATATTTTCATCAAAAAGGTTACCGGGCGGTTTCCGGCAGAAACCAATGCAGGCAATAGCAGTCCCGCAATTGCAGAAAGACCGCAATAACATTCGCCCGCCAAGCAGAGGACAATTCAGCCGATGGGCACCGCAATGAGTGCAAGCGGAACAACACGAATACAAAGGCACTGAACGAGCAGATCAACAAAAGCAAACATACGCATCATCAAGTCAAGATAACAAAGCAAAGCAATCGCCATTGGACATGCAGGAAGGCATTTAAAGCAACACGCATGGGAAAAACCACCACCATAATCAAACGTGAGTTCCTGAGCAGGGTCAGAAAGAAATCTTTCCTGGTGATGACCATCCTCGGCCCACTCCTCATGGCAGCCATCGTGATCGTGCCCGTGGTAGTGGCACAATTGTCTGACAGCGATTATGAGGTCGCCGTATTAGATAACTCGGATTATTTTATCCAGGCCCTTGAAGACAGAGAGAATGTACGTTTTACGCCCCTTGCCACCAGTGTCGAGCACGCGATTGAGCTGATGCATGACGACCGCTTCGATGCCGTGCTGCACATACCGGAAGCAGCCTTTGAAGCTCCTTCCACGCTGCGCCTTTTTTCTGACAAGTCCGTAAATCTTAACGCCAAGCTGCTCATCGAAAACCTTCTCAAGCTGGAGTTTGAGAGCCTTAAGCTGGCACACGCCGGCATAGACGAAGAGGTCTTGCGCAGCATTGACACACCCATCAACATCCAGGCGATACGCATCCGGGATGATGGCGAACTGATCACCGACTACCCTGAGATCAGCATGGGGCTGGGCTTTGTCAGCGGCCTGCTGATTTACATCTTTATTTTCCTTTTTGGCTCGCAGGTGTTGCGTGGGGTACTGGAAGAGAAAACAAGCCGCATCGTGGAAATCATTGTGTCTTCCGTGCGGCCGTTTCAGTTGATGATCGGGAAAGTGACCGGTGTGGGCCTGGTAGGGCTAACCCAGTTTGTTATCTGGGTGCTTCTGACCTTTGCCATCGTGGGCATTTTTCAGGTGGCCATGCCCGACATGTTCCAGTTCACCCCTGACGAAAGGGTTTTTGTCAGCAGCTCACAAGTGCTGAACGTGGAAGAAATGCAACAACAGCGGGAAATGATACAACAGCACGATACCATGGCTGGCCAGTTGCTGGAAGGCCTTTCAGCCATCAATTTCCCGGTGATGATCATATCATTTATTTTCTTTTTCCTGGGAGGATACTTGTTGTATGCGGCCCTGTTTGCAGCCATCGGGTCGGCCGTAGACAATGAGGCCGACACCCAGCAGTTCATGCTGCCTGTAACGGTACCCCTGCTTTTGTCCATCATCATGGCCCAGATGGTCATCAGCAACCCCTCAGGTCCGGTAGCTATGTGGCTGTCGATGATTCCGCTCACCTCACCAGTGATTATGATGGTCCGCATTCCCTTTGGTGTCACTTGGGTCGAACTGATCGCCTCAGGCGCTTTGCTGATCCTTGGCTTTCTGGCCACCACCTGGCTGGCAGCCCGCATCTACAGGACGGGTATCCTGATGTATGGAAAAAAAGTCAATTACCGGGAGCTATGGAAGTGGATCAGGCACGCCTGATGTTGGGGATGAGCGCCGGGGAGGAAAGAGAAGGGAGTAGGAAGTAAGGAGTAAGAAGGTTTTGAAAACTTCGCAGCCGCAGCACTTGACTTGCGGAGATAATCTGGTAAAAAAGCAACACCATGTCAAAGATCCTTGTCGTAGACGACGAACGAAGCATTAGGAACACGCTGAAAGACATCCTGGAAAATGAAAATTTCGAGGTCGTCCTGGCCGAGGATGGCCTGGAGGCGCTCGACAAGCTTGAGCTTGGGCCATTTGACGTCATCCTTTGTGACATCAAGATGCCCCAGATGGACGGCATAGAGTTGCTGGACAAGATCAAAGAACGGGAGCCCGATGCGGTGGTGGTAATGATTTCCGGCCACGGCACCATCGATACTGCTGTGGAGGCCATTAAAAAGGGTGCTTTTGATTTTATCTCCAAGCCGCTTGACCTGAACCGCCTGCTGATCACCATCCGGAATGCCACCGACAAGACACAGCTTGTGACAGAAACACGGGCATTGAAGCGAAAAGTGAGCAAAACATACGACATGATCGGTGAATCGGAGCCTATCCAGGGAATTAAGCAAATGATTGAAAGGGTTGCTCCTACAGATGCACGGATTTTCATCACCGGACAAAGCGGGTCAGGGAAGGAGCTGGTTGCAAGGTGGGTTCACGAACTCAGCAACCGGGCCAAAGGCCCTTTCATCGAGGTCAATTGCGCAGCTATCCCTTCAGAGCTCATTGAAAGTGAGCTTTTCGGGCATGAGAAAGGCTCGTTTACCAGTGCAGTAAAACAAAAGAAAGGCAATTTCGAGCTGGCCAGCGGAGGTACCATTTTCCTTGATGAGATCGGTGACATGAGTCACGCGGCACAGGCCAAAGTGCTGCGCACGCTCCAGGAAAACAAGATCACCAGGGTGGGTGGAGAGAAGGAGATCCCGGTGGATGTCCGTGTAGTGGCCGCCACCAACAAAAACATCCAGGAGGAAATTCGGCAAGGCAACTTCAGGGAAGACCTCTACCACCGGCTGAGCGTCATCCTGATCCACGTACCGAGCCTCAACGAAAGGGCTGATGACATTCCCTTGCTGGCCGAACACTTCCTGGACCAAGTTTTGGCTGAGCAGAACATGCCGCCTAAGCACTTTACAGAAGAGGCTTTTACATCACTAAAACAGATCCGGTGGACTGGCAATGTAAGAGAATTACGCAATGTAGTCGAACGACTGGCCATTCTCTGCGAGAAGGAGATCACAGGCGATGATGTGCGTAAGTTTGCCCAACCTTTGGGGGGGAGTAATAAGTAAGAAGGCTATTAGCTTTTGGCTATTGGCTATTGGCAAGAAAGCCAACAGCTAAAAGCCAATAGCCAAAAGCTAACTTTTTCTTCCTTTTGTCTTTTCGTCCTTACCTAATCAACGGGGTCAGCGCCTCGGTTTCTCTGAAAAACAGCACGGCATCATAGCGCAAGGGTACGATGGTTTGCACATATTGGTGTCTGTCCTGCGCAGGATTATACACAACGCCTATGGCGCGGTTCCCGTGTGGCTGCATGAAAGGCTCGTGCGAGCGGTCGTCATCATCAAAAAGGAGAGAAAAACTTTCTATCCCTGTTCGCTCAAAAACTCCTTCTATGCTCGCTGATGGCGCTTCCGGCACATTCATAAGCTCTCTTTGCTGCTCCCAGCTTGCCCCTGCTTTCACGGTTCCTGTATAAGTAGCAAAGCCAATAAGAAAGACATGATCAGGACCATGCTCCACCCTGGCAAGCTGACCAATGTTTTCCTGTCCACGTTGCTGCATTTCAGTAAAACGCGCATCGCCGATGTGGGTGTTATGTGCCCAAACGATGCCTTGTGCATCATCACCATAAAAGTCCAGCAAACGGTTCACCGCGAGATTCATGTAATTAACCCTGCTGTTCCAGGAACTTGCATCCTGGCGGGTCACGGAGAGCCGGTAAAACTTTTCAGCATGCTTGACCACCAGCGCATTTTGCTTAAGATAAAAGTATTTATAGTCTGGCAGGTCCTCAAAGCGTCCGGCATGTTCCCTGATCAGGTCTACAGACCTTTCAAGCTGAATCACGCAATCAGAGGCCCCACGTGATACGGCCTGCGCATATTGCCAGCTGTCGCGGCCATAATTGTCGAAGCAAGCGTAAAGTCCGGCCACCTCATCATGAAGCTCCGCATCATGCCTCTCCAGAAAGGACAGCACCTCATCCTTCGAGCGCCATTCATCGTATACATCTTTACCATAAAAGCCCACCTTTTCTTCCTGTGGCCGACCATCATTGAATTCGCGCAACCACTCTGCAAGGGCCTCCACCTCCTCGTTACCCCACATCCAGAGCGGCCAGCGTTCCAAATTGGTCAGCACCTCTCGGGCACTGCCAGCTGCCCCGGGGAGATCCTTCACATAACGGTTAAGCTCAAAGAGGCTTGCCCAATCGCCCTCCACAGCAATGAAATTAAAATCGTGTTCGGCAATAAGTCGTCTGCTGATGCTATCGCGCCAGGCATAATACTCCCGGGTACCATGGCTGGCCTCACCCATCAGCACCAGCTTTCTGTCGGATGCCGCCGCAATGATGTGATCAAGGTCTGAAGCATTATGGAGATCATACGCCCTGTCGCGTACATAAGTGACCAGTTCATCCTCTTCCATGTTGCGCGATTCTGCGCAGCTGAAGGATAATCCAATCAAAAGGAATGTGAGCAGGCTTGTGAGGGTTTTCATAGGCTTATTTTTATCACAGTGTCAACGTAACGATAAGTCAAAAAGTCTGGCTGTTGCTTTTTAGCTTTTAGATGTTGGCCAGGAAGCCTGAATTGTTGTTTTGATTCCGGCGCCCGGCGCATTACCCTTTACTCAAAACGCAGCACTCAATGCCCTGTGCGCGTAATGCAAATATATGAAACTTCAGAAATTCCCTTAAAAACACGCAACCAGGGGCAGCAATATAAGGAAAAGGTCATGAAACCACCAAGCCGAGGATTTGACACACAGGAGGGTGACGATTATTGTCACGGGGGCTTTTGGACTAACTAGGCTTTTGGCTTTTAGCTATTGGCTGTTGGCAAGAAAGCCAAATGCAAAAAGCCAATAGCAGTCCTCTTGAAAGCACAAATGCCAGATAACCTAATCAGTTGAAAATATAAACACATAAAAAGCACTATTTCATTTCTGTCGAAGATAATTATGACACATTTAAGCGGGAGTTATTGTGGGTGGAAAGGGTGATTTACACAGCCTGTCGGGAAAGGCCGCAATCACAATGAAGCAAGGCTTTGCATAAGTATCTGACTAAGGCAGATTGCCTGTTTTTCCTTATCTTTGCAGGCAAGAATTTTTAGAATCATCATTTATGTGGAAGAAGGGTATACAAATAACAAGCGCAGGGCTCGGCATGCTTATGGTCATGTTGAGCATGATTGTCACAGATCGCCTCATGGCAAACACTGTTGAGCAGACCACCAATTTTCATAACAATAATGGGCGCATTTCCGTTTTCCTGGACGGGCCCTGGTGGCTTGATCAGGACTTCATCCGGCAGGAGATCCCCATTGTCACCTATGTTCGCGACAAAGAGGCAGCGGATGTACACATCCTGATGACGCGACACGGCGCCGGCCGGGCCGGCACCAATTATGCCATTTCCTTTATCGGCAGACGAGGATTCATGGGTGTAGATCAGGATTTAACATACTGGGCAGCTTCATCCAATTCGGGTGATGACACCCGCCGTGGGTACACCAATAAGATCAAAATCGGACTGGTCAAATATATTGCGGCCACACCGCTTGTAGACAGGATCATGATTGATTATGATTACGACCAGGAAGCCATTATCCGGGATAATGAAATAGAGCCAGATGTGGACCCCTGGAATAGCTGGGTGTTTGAGTTGTACGGTGGCGGAAATTACAGTCGCGAGGAACGACAAAAGTCCTACTCTTCCCGATTTGGTTTTTATGCTGACCGGGTAACCACGGAATGGAAAATCCGGTTCCGCCCTTATTTCAACTTCAGCGAACGTACATATTACACAGATGAGGATACCATTGTCAGCTCCTCACACCGGCACGGCCACCAGTCTTATGTGATCAGAAGCATCAATGACCACTGGTCATGGGGCGTTTTCAGCTCCAGCCTTTCCAGCACCTTCCATAACATGCGCTTTGAGTTTGAGCTCATGCCGGCCCTGGAATACAGTTTGTTTCCATATGATGAGGCCACACGTCGTTCGGTAACCCTGGCCTACCGGATGGGTTATGGTTACCATAACTATGAAGAGATGACCATTTTCGAGCAAGACAGCGAATTCCTCTTTTCACAATCGCTTGAGGCCTCCGCCAGGTTTCAGCAGACCTGGGGCAATTTCCGTGCGGGGGTCACCGGAAAACACTTTTTTCACGACTGGTCGGTAAACCGTGCCACCTTCTTTGCCAACGTCAACCTCAGGCTCTTTCAGGGCTTTTCACTCAATGTCAGGACAAATTATAACATGATCAATGACCTGATTTCTATTCCTGCCGGCGATATGACGGTGGAAGAGATCCTGCTCGAACAGTCGCAACAGGCCACCAGCTATTCCTTCTCCGGAACCGTTGGCCTGAGTTATACCTTTGGCTCGGAGTTCAGTGCCGATTTCAATCCTCGCTTGTAATATTCAGTGCGTGGCACTGTTCCTTATCACGCGTTGAATTGGCCTGTCCCAATCGGCCGCATGCGCTATATAATGCTTTCGAGGCCACCACGGGCAAGGTCAGACAGCCCAACTGATTTCCCTGCCAGCTTCAAACTTTAATCTTTAAAGCGCAAACCCATTTTCAGGCACCTGGCTGCATGGCACTGTCAAAAAAAGGGCTAATCTAAACGATCAGCCCTTTTTTGGTAACCAAAACATAAAACAAAGCAGAACTATTCGCTGTAATCCATGGCAGCATGTCGTTTGTACATGTCATGTCGCCATTTCGCGTTCTCTTCAGCGCCTTTAAACAGGGTCTCCGCTTCTTTCGGATAAGCTTTCTTGAGTGAGCTGAAGCGCACCTCCGAGTTCAGAAAGTCCTGGAACTTATTCCAGTCAGGTTCCTTGCTGTCAAGCTGGAAGGGGTTCTTTCCTTCTGCTTCCAACAGCGGGTTGTACCGGTAAAGTGACCAGTATCCTGCTTCCACCGCATCCTTGGTTTGTTGCTGCGTAGCACCCATGCCTTTTCTGAGGCCGTGGTTGATACAGGGCGAGTAGGCGATGATTACACTTGGGCCGGGATAAGCTTCTGCTTCCCTGACGGCCTTGAGGAACTGATTCTGGTTGGCACCCATGGCCACCTGGGCGACATATACATAGCCATAGGTCATGGCCATCAGTCCCAGGTCTTTTTTGCGGATGCGCTTACCAGAGGCGGCAAACTTAGCAATCGCACCTACCGGTGTGGCTTTGGAAGCCTGGCCGCCGGTGTTTGAATACACCTCGGTGTCCATCACCAACATGTTGACATCTTCGCCTGAAGCAATCACGTGGTCAAGTCCGCCATAACCGATATCATAGGCCCATCCGTCGCCGCCAAAGGCCCAGACAGACTTCTTCACCAGGTATTGCTTAAGTTCCATGATCTCCTTGGCGATGGGGTTCTTTTCCTTGTCCAGGCTCTTGATGACCATTTCAGAAGCTTCTTTTGACTTCTCGCCATCTTCCTTATGTTCAAGCCACGCCTTGAAAGCTTCGCGGGTGTCGTCTTTGAGCTCGCCATCCAGCGCTGATTCCATCAGCCTGGCGACGCGGGCACGCAGCTTGTTGACACCGGTAGCCATACCAAAGCCATATTCGGCATTGTCTTCAAAGAGGGAGTTTGCCCAGGCAGGCCCCTTGCCTTCGTTGTTGGTCGTGTAGGGCGTCGCTGGTGCAGAACCGCCGTAGATGGATGAACAACCAGTGGCATTGGCGATCATCATGCGGTCGCCATAAAGCTGGGTGATCAGCTTTACATAAGGTGTTTCACCGCAGCCGGCACAAGCTCCGCTGAACTCGAACAGCGGTTGCGCAAACTGGCTGTTTTTCACGGATTGGTGTTTGTTGAGGATGTAATCCTTGTAGATCACATTTTCCGTGACCCAATCCCAGTGCTTGTCTTCGTGCATCTGGTCATCGAGGAGTTGCATCTCCAGAGCTTTCTTGGGAGCAGGACATACATCCACGCAGTTGCCGCAGCCGGTGCAATCCAGCGGACTGATCTGGATGCGGTACTGCAGACCTTTCAGCGACTTGCCTTTTGCATCGACGGTCAGCAGGCTTTCCGGTGCCTTCTTCATCTCATCCTCATCCAGGAGGAAAGGACGAATCACGGCATGCGGACACACATAGGCACATTGGTTACACTGGATGCAGTTTTCCTTGATCCACTCCGGCACGTGCACGGCAATGCCCCGTTTCTCATAAGCAGTGGTTCCCTGCGGGAAGGTGCCGTCTTCGCGATCGCGGAATGCGCTCACGGGCAGGTCGTCGCCCTTCTGGCTGTTGATGGGGTATACGATGTCGCGGATAAACTCCGGCACGTTTTCCCTTACATTCAGCTTCACCTCCTGATCAAGCTTTTTCCAGTCTGCGGGAATCTCCACTTTCACGAGATTATCGCCGCCCTGATCCACGGCAGCATTGTTCATTTTGACGATCTCTTCACCCTTGCGGCCATAGCTCTTCTGGATGGCATCCTTCATTTCCTTCACGGCATTCTCATAAGGAATGACCTCTGCGAGCTTAAAGAACGCGCTCTGCATGATGGTGTTGGTGCGGCCCCCCAGACCGATTTTTTCAGCGATCTCGGTGGCGTTGATGATATAAAACTTGATGTCGTTTTCCGCAATATAGCGCTTCATGTGGTCAGGCAGGCGCTTCTTTGTTTCCTCCTCATCCCAGATGGAGTTTAGCAGGAAGGTACCGCCTTTCTTGAGGCCTTTGAGCATGTCGTATTTTTCGATGTAGGCAGGCACGTGGCAAGCCACAAAGTCAGCCGCGTTGATCAGGTAAGGCGAGCGGATCGGGCTGTCGCCAAAGCGCAGGTGTGATACGGTGATCCCCCCAGACTTCTTGCTGTCGTATGAGAAGTAGCCCTGGGCAAACTT
>PUOJ01000009.1 GCA_003552075.1 Bacteroidales bacterium | reverse complement strand
TTATATATGGACTTGATCTCCCGCAGGGCTTCTCTCGTAATCTTCGCCCCGATAAACAAACCCAGCACAATCTGGATAAAGGGGAAGAAGAACGAAGGAAATTCGGGCAGCGGAAAATCTAAGACCCGCAAAAACCCTAGAAATATTATTGAGCCAAGTACTGCCGGGCTGGGTAACGACAGCGCCCTAAACAAACGGTATCCTACAAAACCCAGCATCAACAAAATGAACAAATCAAAACCCAGTTGGTTTCTCCCTTTCCACGCAACATGGCCGAAAAATGCAAACCTGAGCAGATTATCCGGTGCCCGACATAACCACAGCAGATTTTCTTAAACCGGCTGACCGGTCCATTGCCAGAAAAAACTGCCGGCCTGGCCAGAGGCTTTTATCCTCCATATTTTTTCCTGTACTCTTCCAGCTCTTCCAGACCAACAATCCGCTGCCTTTCTTCCCATGTTACGATCTGATCATGTATTCCAAAGGTATCCCCTTTTTCATTGAGGTAGCTCATTGCTTTCTGAATGGCCAGGATCGAAGCTCGCATAGCTGTATTGGCATATAAGACTATTGTAAAACCAATTTTGTCCAGATCCTGCAGGGACTGCAGGGGAGTTAATCCACCCTCAACCATGTTAACCAGCTGCGGGGCGGGAAGCTTCCCGATTAACTGCATTTCTTCCAAAGTTCTGGGTGCCTCGACAAAAGTAACATCCGCTCCAGCTTCGATGTAGGCCTGGGCCCGGTCCAGGGCATGATTGATCCCATGGATGGCCAATGAATCAGTCCTGGCAATAATAACCGTATTATCATCGTCTCTGGCATCTATAGCAGCATGAAGTTTATTAACCATCTCTTCTTTTTCAATCACTTCTTTGCCGCTAAAATGGCCGCACTTCTTTGGGAAAACCTGATCTTCGAGCATTATTGCCGAAGCACCGGCCTGTTCAAGTTCCTTTACCGTCCTGACTACGTTCAATTCGTTTCCGTATCCCGTGTCAGCATCGACAAAAACAGGGATATCCCTGGTGGCATTGCAAATATAACGGACCTGCGTGACAATTTCAGTCATAGTTGTCAGCCCGAGATCCGGGAATCCCAGCTGAATGTTGGCTACGGCAGAACCGCTAATGAAAAGAGCTTCAAAACCGGCCTCTTCGATCAATTTTCCGGTTAATGCATTGCCGCAACCGGGGATCACAAAAGCTTTCTTCTTATTGATTCTTTCTTTGAATGACTTTCGCCTTTGAGCAAAATCAGGCATCAGATCTACCTCCTGAAATATGTTTCTGGGGCACGCAGACATAACCTTCCATAAGCCGCCGTGCGGTTCTTCCCACCTCGGCGTAATCGTATTCATAACTACCCGCCCTTTTTTCTATAATAGCTTTGACTGAAATAATTCCACTGGGATGGCCCAGGTGAATAATTTCCTTGCTTCTTGCTTCAGGACTAACCAGATCACTGACAACTGTTCCATCGATCTTGGCGGCTCCAGCAGTGCAAACAACGCCGGTTAAAGGATAAGCCATGTGCAGATTGTTCATCGATACCAGCCAGCCGAATAAATCAATATCTTCAATAGAAATATTTCTGCCATTAACAACCCGGTAAGATTTAGGCTCACTTACAACAGCAACTTTAGGCACGGCCTGGCTTCTTTCCGTAGCCTCTTTCAAGTCTGAAGCAATACCAATCATCACAGCTGCCCGGCTACGTATTTCCTCGAGGCGGCTCTTAATATCATGATCTTTCTCAATAGCTTCCATCTCCATACCATCAAGGTCCAGTTCCCCGGCCGGGACAAAGACAATCGGGTTAGAAGCATCAACAATGGAGACTGTTACTTCCTTGTTTCCATCAATCAAGACTTTGTCTTTAACATTGCCAGTAGGAAGCAAACTGCCGGTTACCGAGCCTCCCGGCTTGGAAAAGTGCATTTCTATTTTGGCTCCAGTTCCAGGTACGCCTCCTATGGCGAAATCACCTTCAACCTTGGGATACCCTTTTTCTACAGGCACTCTGGCTTTAATAATCTTTTTTGTGTTAACCTGGTAAAACGTAACTTCCGTTATCGGCTCGACAGCCTGCACCAGGCCTTCCTCTATGGCAAAAGGCCCTACAGCAGATGATATATTACCACAATTACCTTTATAATCTATATCAGGCCGATCTATCGAAACCTGTCCAAACAGATAATTGATGTCGATACCAGGCTCCTTTGACGGGCTTATAACGGCCACTTTGCTGGTACTGGAAATAGCTCCACCCATTCCGTCAACCTGGCGCCGGCTAGGGTCGGGGCTGCCAAAAGCTGCCAGGATGACCCTCTCCCTGGTTACAATATCCTGCGGAAGGTGGTTTTCATGGAAAAAAACCGCTTTACTGCTCCCTCCTCTCATGTAAACTGCTGGAATTTTAACCTGCAAAGTTACATCACTCCTTATTAATTACCTTACCTTTACTAGAGCAAATGGAATATTTTAGTTAACCGGGTTTACTCTACCCTGGGAACTTTGATCTCCAGCAACGGTGCATGCTGCTGTGAACCATAAACATCTGTGTCACCTACATCGCCGGCCGGAACAGTACGGCGGATGGTAATTTTCAACCCCTTAACCCGATCAAACGTCTGTATTACAAGAACATCCTTTTCTTCAATATTATAAAGCTCAGAAATTATTTTTCCGGTGATAATCCCACCGTCTCGCACTCTTTTATAATCTCGCTCTTCTATAAAAAATAAATCAAGTGTCAGTAAAAATGGACCGGCATTTTTACTACGGATCACTTCAACTATTTCTGTGATGGGTACCGCTTCACTCATATCAAAAACCTCCAGATGCGCTGGGCTGTGATAAAGACTTGATTAGCGCTTCACTTATGCAAGCTTATGCTTACTGTATCTCTCCCTCTGGTATCTCCTGCCGTAAACAGCACCCAGAGGATTATGTGCCAAAACCCGGTCCTTAACAGCCAGCACCGTCACCGGTACCCTGGAATACTTGAAAAACAAGCTGTCGTGACCGACACAAAGTCCCAGGACCACATTCAGTTCCGTTTTTAGCTCATTAAGTATCTCTGCCTGAGCCACAGGGTTACAGATTGCTTCAAATTTACCGGGGCGAACCTTTTCTTGTTCTTCCAGGCCCAATCTGTTTTTGGAAATCCCGCCGTTTTTACATGCAACAGAATAAACCTGAAAATTGCAGCTGCTAAAAATTTCTTTTACCACACTTGCCTCAGAAAACAAACCGGTACAGAAAGCAAGGCCCAGGGTCCTGAACCCGGACCTTTTACAAAATTGCATGATTTCTTCCAAGCGGTTCCATATCCCATATCCAGCGCTTTCAGTACGGGTAGAATTCAAGATCAGGTTATTGATCTCACTGTCCCTGGTATATGTGGCAAGAATGTTTTCATAAAAATCTGTCCTTCCCTTCATAGGACAGTTCTCCGGCAGAACACTTATCCCCGAACGGCAAACCATTTTTATACAAGAAGCGCAGTCCAAGAAATCACTCCTAATTGTGGCTTTAAATTACATCTATTCTTATTTACAAACAGTAACCATGTAGCCAGGACTTAACCGGCAAATAGCATCAGGCTTTAAAGTGCATTAATTCCAACGGAAATACCTCTACAGGATCATTTACCTTCATTAAATGATAAACAGAAAAACTGTAGACCTCTCCGGCCGGAAACTCTGCAGGAGAAAAAGGAAAGGCAATATTGCCGGCGTTTGCTTTGCGCCCAGTGTAGGGCCAATGCAGCGAAGCAGATCGGGCCAGGGAACATACAGCGTTTGCAATTTCCCGGGTTTTGCCTACTACTTGGATCAAAAATCCTATCTCATGGGATACTTTATCCTTGCAAGGCTCGAGGTCCC
>PUOJ01000197.1 GCA_003552075.1 Bacteroidales bacterium | reverse complement strand
TGCCGATCTATTCCTACCTCACCTGCGCGCGTGCCGAAGAGACCATCCCCGTGCCCGCCCGCGAGGTCGTCATCGTCGAAGGCATCCTCATCCTGGGCAACAAACGGATGCGGGAGCGAATGGACATCAAGGTGTTTGTCGACGCCGACGGCGACGACCGGCTGATGCGCATCATCACCCGCGACATCGAAGAACGCGGCCGCTCCTTCATCGACGTGCTCAACCATTACGAGCGCTTCGTCAAGCCGATGCACCTCCAGTTCATTGAACCCACCAAACGCTACGCCGACATCATCGTGCCCCAGGGCGGCGAAAACCACGTGGCCATCGAGATCATCCGCAGCATGATCCAGATGAACCAGAAATGACGGTGCGCAGTCGCACATCCCTTTTCTTTACCTGTTTATAATGTTTTAAGCTCTGTTAATCAAATCGTTGTGTTTTGGGTTCTCGCAGAGGAACGCTGAGTTTTCGCTGAGGCTCGCAGAGGTAAAACACCGTTGGTAATAATCATCATCCTGTGGATCATATTCCTGTTCCCGAATGGTCGGGATTTGCAACATGGGCGCTTCATCTTTTTTTTGTTAAAAAACACAAAAAACGTAAAATTTTTTTATATCTTTGTGTTTGAAACAAGTTTTTAAATGTCCATATGTAGATGGATTGCCCTCAAGAAGCAGCTTTCACTGTTTTTGCAGTTATATCCACCTTGGGAAGGTGATCTCTGCATTGCAAAGACGAGCTACCTCACACAAACCAAACAACACCCCCCTTATGCAGCATTCCTTACCCTTTCACACTACGACCCCGGCAGCAGCTCCAAAGATTTTTTTATTTTTTCTGCTAACCCTTTTCATCGCTTTCACCGGCCGGGTGCAGGCACAGAACTGCTCGGTGAATGCGGGCATCAAACAAACCGTGTGCGCCGATGAACCAATTTTCTTACAGGGAAATACTTCCGGCGCATACCCGGATGGTGGAAGCACAGCCAAATGGTCGCAGGTCGGTGGCCCGAAAGTGACCATTGTAGACCCTGAAGATTTAAATACGGAAATCACCAATGTGGTGGCTGGAAACACTTACACCTTTCGGCTATCCGACAGATGCGAAGATGGATCCCTGGTGTTCCAGGATGTGCAGGTCATCGTCTCGGACATCACACAGGCTAATGCTGGCGCAAGCTTTGGCACGGCCTGTCCGGGAGAAAACGTGGGTAACCTTGACGCCAATGAGCCAGATACAGGTGCTGGTGAAACCGGAGAGTGGACGGTAGTTTCTGGCAGTGGCGTTAGTTTTGATGATCCTTCCGCGCATGATACCTCAGTAGACTTTGATGCAGACAGCTGCGGCGAAGCCACACTGCGATGGACCATCACCAGTGATGCCGGATGCGAATCCTTTGACGACGTGGTGGTGATTAACAGAGGTGGAGATACGGACGTAAGCGCAGGTGATGACCAAAGTCTCAGCGAATGCTATTCCACCACCCAGAGTACCAACCTGGAAGGCAGTTTTGGTGGCTGCGGCATTGATGGCCAGATCGGCACCTGGTCATACGTGGAAGGCCCCAATGTGCCAAACATTGAAAACCCAAACAATAACAACACCCAGGTTAGCGGGTTGGTAGCGGGAACCTACACTTTTCGCTGGACGGTGGTTGGGGTTTGCGCAGAGGGTACGGATGAAGTGGACATTGTCGTTCCGGAGCCGCTTACCGATATCACCGAAGCAGATGCCGGAGAAAACATTGAAATCTGTGACGCAAGCATCACCGAGGTGGTGCTGGAAGGAAATGCACCACAGTTTAGTGGGGAATCCGTCGAATGGTCACAACCCGCTGGCCAAAATGCAACCATTGAAAGCCCAAATTCACAAGTAACAGTTATTTCAGGGCTGGAATCGGACGAATCATATACTTTTCACTATACCATAGAGAATGCCAATACCGGCTGTACAACCAATTCCACCATCACGGTAGATTATTTAATTGGGGAGCCAACCCTCCAGATCACCAGCCCCGATCCGCTCCTGTTGGGCTGCGACGAAACCACGGCTAGCATAACGCTGAGCTCCGGCGGAGCTGGCTCCAATGAATATCGTATTATCAGTGGCCCGGAGACAGAAGATCTTGAGTTTCCCACTGGCTGGAGTGGTGCCTCAGATAATGAGGCCGAGGTGGAAGGCCTTACCGGCATAGGCACCTATGTGATACAATTCAGGAGGGTTACCACCGAAGGGGTCGCCTGCGAAACCACGCTCCAGGAAATCGCCGTAGTGACCTCCTTCACCCCCACCGAGGCCAATGCAGGCACTCCACAAATTCTGGACTGCTTCGTTACCGAAACTTCCCTGGCTGGCAATACCCCTGCCATAGGCGAAGGAACCTGGTCACAGTTGTGCGGGCCCATCTGTGTGGATTTGGTCGACCCGAGCGATCCGGGTCTTGGCATTGAAAACCTGGTTCCCGGGCTGTTTGAATTCCAATGGCAAGTTTCAGGTGGCCCCAATTGCGATCCGAGCACGGACATTGTCACCGTACTGGTTTCCGAGGAAGTGCCAATCGCGCAAAGTGCCGGTGAAGACCAAACGGTTTGTATTGGCACGCCTGTATTTCTCGACGCAGATCCACCCGAGTTCATCTTCGAACAAGGGACCTGGTCGGTAGACCCTCAAGGTGATGACATTGAATTCTCTGATATCAACGATCCCAAAGCGGTTGTGGAAGGGCTGGAAGCTAATGAAACTTATACTTTCATTTGGACCATCAGCAATGGCTGCGGACAGGCAAGTGAAACAGTGACAATCACCACGTCAGACGAAGAAGGACCCGTAGCTGCACACGCCGGAGAGGACATCTGCCTGGACACCGGCACGGAAAGTTTTGAGTTGGATGGCAACGAACCAGCCGATCCAAATATAGATGGAGAAGGCACCTGGTCACTGCTTGAAGCCCCGGAAGGCGTGGGCATAGCCAGTGTTTCCTTTGATGATGTAAACAAGCCTGATGCTACAGCCAGCATGGCTGACAATGGGCCGTTTCCCGACGGTGACTATGTGTTTGAATGGCGCATTGAACTAGGCAATTGCAGCCCGACTTTTGACACCGTGCTTGTTACGGTTAGCGAGGAAATTACCGATCCGGACCTGGAAGTTGAAGTCTTTGTCTGTGGCACTGAGTTTTTGTTGTCCGGTGCAGAACCAACTGGACAGGAAGAAGTCCTGTGGGAACAAGTGCAAGGCAATCTTGATGCCGAGATTGTAAGTCCCACACACCATGAGACAATGGTCACAGACCTTTCGTCAGGTACTTACAAGTTTGAATACACCATCTATAATGGTGCCTGTTTCAAAAGAGAAACCATCACCCTGAGGGTTTCTGATACGCCTCCTTCGGAAGCAGAAATAACGGAAGCAGCAGATGTATGCAATGACAACACCAGCACCTTGATAGCAGAAGATCCGGAATTTGGCACCGGCGCCTGGTCGGTGATCAGCGGTCCGAACACGCCCGACATCGACAATCCCGGTTCAGCAACAACAGAGATTACAGGACTGATTTTTGGCACCTATGTGGTGCAGTGGAAGGTCACGTCCGGCGATTTTTGCACACCGGAAATCGCCACGGCAACCTTTGAGGTCGTTCCGGAAGCCGATGCCGGCGAGGATAAGGAGTTCTGCGACCTGGAAACGGTGGTGAACCTGGTGGGAACCAACCCCAGTGAGGGAACGTGGACCCTGGTAGAAAAACCGGCAGAGGCTGAAGACCCGGTCATCAACAATAGCTCCGGTAACACCGCCTCCGTATCCAACCTGGAAATAGGCGAGTACACTTTTCAATATGAAATCAATATAGGAGATTGCGCAAGTACGGATCAAATGACCGTCACCATTTATGG
>PUOJ01000017.1 GCA_003552075.1 Bacteroidales bacterium | reverse complement strand
TGCAGAGCCCGGGACCCTCGATGTCACCGGCGTTTCGGGAGGGGTATTTCCCCTGAACGACATGACTGTGGTCGGTAACCACATCTTTGTATCCAACATGGTATTTGAAGACGGACAGTTCAAAATGTACCACTGGGACGGCGTCGATGCCGAGCCAACCATCCTGATTGACTACGAAACGCCCGTAAGACTGGGCGACGCATTTACCGTGATGGGTGACCCGGAAGAGCACGCCATCATCGCTGTAAGTGCATTTGGCGCCTCAGCGTTTTACGTATGGGAAATCGAAAATGGCGAACTGGCGGAGGATGACCCGGAAATCCTTGAATGGGAAGAAATTCCATCTACCAACTTCTCAAGGCTTACAGGGGTTGTTGGCTCAGACGAGATGCTGGCAAGTGGTCCTGCCTTCGGACCCGTACTTGTCGATGAAGCCAACGAATTCGTTAACGACATGCCCGTGGACTTCTTCCCCGGATGGCCCATGTATGCCCATATCATTCATTTTGAAGATCATCGTTTTTTTGTCTATGCGCACGTGGGTGAAAATCCCGCTGAAAACAGCCTCTACATCCTGGACATGACCCAGGGCGAAACCGTGAGCGAAGCCATGGATTATCTCGTGGACGCAGGTTTCGAGAACAGCGTGCTGCACACGGTCTCACTAGGCGATGAGCCCAACCTCAATGCCAGTGTCTCCGTGGATGCCCACTTCGATGAGGCAGGAAACCTCCACCTTATGGCATATGCAGCCGGTAACGGGTTTGTCGTACAGAAAATTGAAGCTGAAGAAGAGGAGCCTGACCTGTTCCATCTGCCTTTCCTGGAAGATTTTGAAGCCATGGGTGAAGACACACCCGAGGACTGGATTCCCGATGGATGGCTCAACATTGATTACAATGAAAATGGCCACAAATGGTATTGGGATGATTTTACGGATGATGAAACAGGCGAATACGAAGCATACATGCTTTCCCGCTCATGGGATGGTGATAACCCAATTGAACCTGACAGCTGGCTGATCACGCCGGCCATCAAAATGGAAGAGGTCCAGGACGGAGAAATAATCGAACTGACCTATCATGTGGCACCCACCGCCGGCACACCCGATTTTCGCAATGAAAATTACCAGGTGCTGATCTCCACCACGGATGCAGACCCGGAAAGTTTCACGATGATCTACGAAGAAACCTTGTCGGAAGAAGATGAAAACTGGGTATGGCTCGAACGCAACCTGGACCTCACGGAGTATGCAGGAGAGGTCGTTTACGTAGCCATCCGCCATTACGACTCTCCGGATAATGACCGGATTGCACTGGAAAGGGTGATGATCGAGGTGACCGAAGAGGAAGAGGAAACCTTCGAGGTACACTTCCACGTAGACCTCAGTCTGGCCATCCTGTATGAGGTGCTCGTAGACTTTGATCCGGAAGTGCATCACATTATGATAACCGGAGAAATGTTTGACTGGACCGAGCCAGACCCTGCCCATGAGGATATGGTGCTGGAACATGTAGAAGGTGACACCTATGCCATTACCCTTCATCTTGAAGAAGGTGTGTATGAATATAAATATTTCAGCGACGCAATTGACGACGGCTGGGATGGTGGCGAATGGCCAGGTGGTGATAACCGCATAGTGGAAGTAACCGGCGACATGACTGTCGAAGATTACTTTGGATATACTGACGACGAGGTATCCGTGGTTGACACCGATCAGATAAGTCTGAACCTGTACCCCAACCCGGCACGCTCCACCCTCTATGTGGAAGCCGATGCCAACATTACCGAGATCCGCATGATTGACGTGCTGGGCCAAGTGGTTTACAGCAAATCACTGGATGGCCAGCGCCATGCAATCCAGGTCGGCAACTTCGACACCGGATTGTATTTCATCCAGCTAACTACGGAAAAAGGCATGCATACACACAGAATTCAAGTAAAATAACCAATGTCTTTATCCAATATGGCTTATAGTTAAAAAAACAGGGCTGCCTGACGGGCAGCCCTGTTTTTAGGCAAACCAGATATGCAGGCTAAAAGCGACTGCTTCAATGAAGAAAGATTATTTTGTAATTTTTTTTAATATACTATTGGTGGTATCTAATTTTTTTTATAAACTTGTATTGCCAAATTGCATCATCCAATGCGCGGTAACATATACCTATACCACGCATGCCAATAGATGACCGCATGGCAAAAAAGATGGTCCGCTGTAAGTGAGGCAAGTCCTGCGCGTGCCACTTAAAACCGAAAAAAGCAAGCTATGAAGGCATTTTTCAACAATGATTTTACGAAAAGTACGAATGAGGGCCGGCTAACCCAGCAGAAAATTCAGATCATCCAAACCATATCACAAAGAGGTGAAGGCATTACCGTACCAGAAATTTGTGAAACCCTGCAAATAAGTACCCCAACAGGCATAAAGCTGGTCAATCAATTGCAAAAGGAAGGCGTATTATCAATTATTGGCAAAAAAGAAACACTTAATGGTCGCCGACCCGTCATTTATGGGTTAAGAAATTTGACTTTTTATGCATTGAGTGTCGAAATATTGCTTAAAAGAGTATCGGTAGCCGTCATTGACTCGGAATTTAATGTATTGTACAGCAAGCAAAACACTGATTTTGAGCTTGAAAACACAGCCGCTTGCTTGTCCGGAATAGAATCATTCATTCACTCATGCCTTAAGGAATCAGCTATTCCTGAGGATGCCATATTGGGCATGGGCATAGGCATAACCGGCCGGATTAATAATTTAACCGGTGAGTCTTTTTCCTATTTCAATTTCATGGATCAGCCATTGGGTGATTATTTTTCAGCGCGGTTTGAATTGCCTGTATTTCTGAATAATGATACCCGCTGCTTTGGATTTGCAGAAAAGATAATAGGAAAGGCAAGGAGTGCGAGGCATGCCATTGTCATCAACCTTAGCCGGGGCCTGGGAACAAGTCTCATCATCGAAAACAGGATAGTGAACGGTGTCATGGGTTTTGCAGGTGAGTTGGGACACATGCAGTTCGGACGAAAGGACAAAATTTGCCTTTGTGGAAAAAACGGCTGCCTTGGTAACGATGTCGGAGGCTTTGCCCTCGAAAGTAACTTTCTTGAAAAAGTGGCTGAAGGAAAGAAAAGCCTGGTAAAAATACCCGTTGATAAGGCAAAGTTTCGTTACGACAAAATATTGCAGGCCGCATTGGAGGGTGATAATCTTTCGATCTCCTTGATACAAGACATGGGCCTCAACCTGGGCGAAGCCTTGGGTAACATTGTGAACCTTTTGAATCCCGAACTGATCATCATTGGCGGCAAATTTGCCCGCCTGAAGGACATTTTGATTGGCCCCGTACAAACAGGGCTCACGAATTCTACCCTGACCAGCACACTCAATCATTGCAAGGTGGAATTTTCAGATTTAGGTGACCTTGCCGGCCTTAAAGGAGCGGGGGCACATGTTTTTGCACACTTCAAATTAATCAAAAAATAACCCACAAAATACCATTACACATGCAAAAAAACATATTCACCATCATTGCCCTTTTTAGTTTCCTGTTTTTGGGCGGCGCATCTTTGTATGCCCAGAGAACGGTTGAAGGCGTCGTCATGGACGAAGAAGGCCATACCCTGCCTGGTGCAACGATCGTGGTAGAAGACACTTCCATCGGTGTCACAACCGACCTGGATGGGGCATTTACCATTGAATTGCCTCCGGATAAGGACATGGTTGTGGTTTCTTTCATGGGATATCGTCCGGAGCGCGTCAGTTTTGCCGATCGCGATTTTGCGGAGATCACCCTTTCGCCTGATGTGGCTGAGCTGGATGAGTTTGTGATTACGGCACTGGGAATAGAAAGGGAGGCCAAGGCCCTGGGCTATTCCGTGCAGCAGGTCGACTCCGAAGCCCTGAGCCACACCAACCGGATGAGTCCCATGTCAGGGCTGATGGGACAGGTTGCCGGATTGCAGATTTCTTCCAGTGGAAGTGGTGCTGGCGGTTCCTCAAATATCCTCATCCGGGGAGCAAACTCCCTGACAGGCTCCAATGACCCTTTATTTGTAGTGGATGGTGTGCCCATCGACAATTCTGGTGGTGCAAGCGGGGGATTATTCGGTGGCTTTGATTATGGGGATGCCATCAACAACATCAA
This sequence comes from Bacteroidales bacterium, assembly GCA_003552075.1. Lineage (GTDB taxonomy): Bacteria > Bacteroidota > Bacteroidia > Bacteroidales > UBA7960 > PUPG01. The sequence continues at coordinate 12,461 of PUOJ01000017.1, read as the reverse complement.
CCTCGACGACATTGAATCCATCAGCGTACTCAAAGGAGGCGCTGCATCAGCATTATATGGCGCCAGGGGGCAAAACGGTGTGATTATGATTACTACCAGGAGTGGCGCACAAAGAGAAGGGATAGGCATCACGTATCAAGTCAACTCCTCGTTGGAGACACCGCTAATCACACCGGACTTTCAAAAGAATTACGCGCAGGGAGCTGGCGGTAGTTTTGGGGCGCTCAACCCAAGAAGCTGGGGTGAACAGATGGATGGCAATACGGTGACCAATTTTTTAAACCAGGAACAATCATTGCTCCCGGTGAGCAGGCACCGCTATGACGAATTTTTCCGCACGGCTACAAATATGAATCATTCCATCTCCATTGATAAAAGAGATGAAACCAATGGGATACTGTTTACCGCTTCGTGGAACCACAGCGATGGCATGCTTCCCGGCAATGAAAGAGACCGCAAATCATTAAACCTCAGATACGATTCCCAGCTGGCAGATTACCTGCAACTGGATGCGCGGGCAAACTATGTGCGCCAGGAAACCCATAACAGACCAAACCTCGCAGGTTCACCCGACAACCCCATCTATCTCATGACCATGATGCCTGCCTCTGTCCAACTGGATCAACTGGAACAATATGAGACCGTCACAGGCCTGCCTGTTGTCTGGACCAGTGAATATGTAACCAATCCTGATGGAACCATATCGCTGCCCGAAGATGCTGAGCCCGAGTTTGCCACCTCTCCATTGCTGCAAAACCCGTTTTGGGTTACCTCACTGAACACCAACAAGGACATCAGAAACCGCGTGATGGGTTTTGTAAACCTTAAACTGGACATTGCAGAGATGCTCGAACTGGGTTTTGATCTTGAGCTCTCCACCAGGGCAGGCATAGATTTTTACAATGATGAAAGAGAACGCATCACCGCACATAACACCTATTACAAAGCAGAAGGTCGTGCCACCGGCAACTTCCAGAGACTGGAGATCATGGAGGGCAATTATGACTTCCTTCTTTCTGCCGGACAAAGATGGAACAATTTCACGATGACAGGCTCGGTGGGAGGCAACATCATGCAACGCAGGTACCGCGGCCTGACTTCCTCATCAGAAAGTGGGCTGATCAACGAACATGGCCCATATGTCATCCAGAACTTTTTAAACCCCATCTCCAACAGTGGCATCACTGACATAGAGATTCATTCGCTATATGCCACACTGAGCATGGACTACCGCAGCATGGTATACCTTGATTTAACGGCCAGGAATGACTGGACATCCGTGCTTGCACCGGAAGAATGGTCTTACCTCTACCCTTCCATCAGCACCAGCTGGCTCTTGGAAGAAACCTTTTCGTTGCCTGCATCCATAGACATGTTAAAACTCAGGGCCTCGGTAGCCGGCGTAGGCAGTGGCGGCAGTGTGGCAGGGCAACGGTATTTCCAGTATGGAACAACAGCCAATCAGTTTCACGGACTGCCATATGGCTTTATCAATGCGTATCGCCCCGAGCCCAACCTGAAAAGTGAGTACACCATCAGCCAGGAGGTGGGTGTTGAGCTGATCATGTTTCAAAACCGGCTCCAAACGGATTTGGCGCTATACCAAACAGGAACGCGCGACCAGATATTCAGAAACCCGATGGCACCATCCTCGGGCTATAGCAGCGGATACATCAACTCCGGATTTGTGAATAACCAGGGCGTTGAGCTCTTCTCCCGATACCAGTTCATTCAGACACAGGACTTTAACCTCTCTGCTTCGGTCAACTTCACAAGGCAATGGAGCACGGTGGAAGAGATCAGCGATGAGATTGACATGATCGTACAAGGTGGCGCTGCCGGTGTCGCGATAGTGGCACGCCTTAACGACCCTGCAGGAATCATCCTGGGAACTGCTTTTGAGAGAGATGACCAGGGAAGAAAAGTGCTGGATTCTGAAAGCCTTCCAAGGTTGAAAACAACAGAAGACGGTGCAATCAGGAGCGACAACGTCATCGGTAACTCGATGCCCGACTTTTTATGGGGCTTTAACATGAACATGAATTACAGGGGGATATTTCTGAGCTTCCACATAGACTCCAAGCTTGGACACGACATTTTTTCCGTCACGAACATGCAGGGTGCAGAATTTGGCACACTGGCCTTTACCAAAGAAGGCCGGGATGAGTGGTACCGGGCCCTTGAAATTTCTGAAATCACAGGAACCCCTCCAACAGACGGATTCATGGTACATGGCGTGAAGGACGGCGTAGAAGGAGAATACCCTGTTGATCCACAAAGATATTGGGATCGCGTGTCGCGTGTACATGAAGCATTTGTATCTGATGCCTCATACATTCGATTCCGGGAACTTGCTATTGGATATAACGTCCCTGTGCATCGAATCAACAACCTGCCATTCCAGGAAGTTTCCATCTCGCTGTTTGCAAATAACCTGTTTTACATCATGCGAAATACGGAAAACATCTCACCGGAGTCCTCATTCGGAACGGGTAACAACCTCGGGTTTGAGATGTACGCCTATCCTGAAATGCGCTCCTATGGGCTGAATCTCAAATTGTCCATTTAGGAAGGCAGGTGCTCCGGCATGCAATCATGACATGCAGGCAACGCACATGAACTCCCAATGCACTGAGAAACGAAAAAAAATATACACCATAAAGAATGATATTCCGATGAAAAATATCCTGTTTATACTGCTGGCAACCATTCTGCTTACTGCAGGATGCACCAAGGATTTTGAGGATCTTGACAAACCAAAGACCACAAGCAACCAAATACATCCCGGATCCCTGTTTACACGTTCGCTTGTTACGGGTAGCGGGCTTAGCGTGGGTGTTTGGCAGTGGATGCATCAGCTGTCGGGTTCGGTTTATGCCCAGCATTTTGCAAACATCCAGACCGGGTCCAATTTCACAGCTGACAACTACGAACCAAGAGAGTGGGGACCAGTGTGGTACTGGTACTACGCCAGGTCAAACTTTGCCCCGCTGCACTACAATTATCACGTGATCCATTTATCGCAGGAGCTTGAAAACCCCATCCTGGAAGCTGTGGCCAGAATATGGCACGTATACATGATCCAGCAGCTTACCGACATGTATGGCGACATTCCCGTTTTTGAAGCCTTTGAGACAACCAGGCCAGCTTTTGACCCTCAAAAGGAACTCTATCTGCATATGCTCCAGGAGATCCAGGAAGCCGTTGAACAGATTGAGGAATTCAGGGGTGCTGGTTACATTGGATTTGGGAATGCAGATGTACTCTTTAATGGCAACCTGGATCACTGGATCAGCTTTGCCAAGACCCTTGGCCTTCGCCTGTCATTGCGTGCATCAAATACAGATGAATTTGATGCAGAAGTAAGGCCTTTCCTTGACAATCTGAATACAGAAAAGCTCATCAGCAGCCATCAGCAGACAGCACAGATCATCCCGGACCCCGATGGACCCACCTACCACGTGAAGAGCCCGCTTTTCTACGTACACGGATGGAATGAGCTCCGGATGAGCCAGACCATGTATGACAAGCTGACCGGACTCAACGACCCGCGAATGGAAGTGTTCTTTCAGCCCAATGCGGATGGCGGCTATGCAGGACTACCCAACGGGCAGCCGCATGAAGAGCTAAGCGATGGCTACCACGATTACTTCAGGCCCAACTACAACAACATTGGTACCTTCTTCATACAGGATGAGTCCCCACACTATCTGCTGACCGCGGCAGAGACCTACTTTCTCAAGGCCGAGGCAGCCTACCGGGGCTTTATCAACGGAAGTGCCGGAGCATATTATGAAGAAGGCATCATCGCATCATTCGAACAGTTTGGCCTGACAGACCAGGAAATCATAGACGACTACCTCTCCGGACCGGCTCAGTTTGATGAAGGCCGCGCGCTCGAGCAAATATATGAGCAACGCTGGCTGGCTGTCTTCCCAAACGGTCATGAAGCCTGGTCACTGGTCAGAAGAACCGGATACCCCGAAATGCAAGATCCCGTGTATACTTATCCCGGAAATGATGAGATGCCCAGGAGGAAACCCTATCCTAACAGCGAAATCCAGCACAACAATGCAAACTACCAGGCCGCCGTAGACAGGATGGGCGGTGACAGCCAGTATACCAGGATGTGGTGGGATGGTGGAAATTAGGACCGGAGTTCTTGGATTTGGCATGGAAATAATAATGCTTATTGCTTTTTTCTATATTAACTGACAAGCTATTACAAACAACCAAAAACAAAAAAACATGAAAAGAAAAAGTGCATTGGAAAAATTCTGGAAACTTCCCGTTTCCTTATTTGTCGTGCTTGCATTGGCGCTTTCGGCCTGCAGCGATGATGACGATGTGGATCCCATACCACATGACGCATTCATTACTGAATTCGCCATTGTAAATGCAGGCGCAGACGCTGACACCAGGGTCGAAGGGGCAATCACGGAATTTTCCATTCTCGTGACCGTACCATTTGAAACTGACATCACCACGCTTGTCACCGATATTGAGGTATCGGAGGGAGCCAGTGTGGAGCCGGCTTCAGGTACAGAACTCGACTTTACAGAGCCGAGAAATTTTGTGGTAACCCACGGGGATGAAACCAATATTTATGAGGTGACTGTGGAAAGAGCGGAGCCAACTGAAGCTGTAATTGATGCCATTACAATCATAAGCGCAACCTCAGGGGAGGTCTACGACACATCCATTGACCAGGCAGCCAGGACCATTGAGGTCACCTTTAACGAGTTGCAATCCACCATTGGTGTCATCGATGACATCGTGCTGATCCCTGAGGGCAGCGTATATTCCACATCCAGCGGAACCGACACGCTGGATCTGCTTGCAGACAACACCATTACGGCCTCATTCGCAGGAGAAGACACCGAGTACCAGGTAATCAACAACATTACAGAGGCAGGGTTTGACCCGGATAAGACAGAGGTATTGCTTGACAGAAGCAGCGCCGAAAACCTTGTTCCTGGCATTATCGACAACGAAGACAACAGGGGCGCAGATTTTGACGGACGCTATGTATATGTGGCATCCCGCCAGGACGGCAACCATGTCTATTACTGGGACGTGGAGAATCCTACAGCAGACCCTGGCACACTGGAGTTTGGTGATGTGGTCTCGGGAGGAACCTGGCTGGTGTCGGATCTGCGTGTGGTAGATGGATACATCTATGTCAGCAACATGGTGATGGATACCGAACAGGTGTTCAAGGTCTACAGGTGGGATGGCATTGATGACGAAGAACCTGAACTTGTGCTGGAGTATACGGTAGCCGATGAAGGCGTGCGCCTGGGAGATGCCATCTCCATCATAGGCAGCCCTCCTGAAAATGGGTACATCTATGCATCAAACTTTGCCTGGCCCGATGATGCAAGCGAATTTTTTGTCTGGGATTTCAACGCAGGCAAGGCTGGAGATCCGGACATCATGCCCATTCAGCCGATTGAAGGACTCCGTATGGGCCAGTACGGCCGCGTGAACAGCATACCCGGCGACAATGATCACCTGCTGGTTACCGGTGCCGAAATGGGTGTGGCCGTCATGGACATGGACGGAAACATCCTCGCAGAGACCGCAGAGCCCATGGTGCAAACACGCAGTTTCAGCCCCAGGGTGTGGGAATATAACGGCGGCCGGTATCTCAGTTATACCGTAAACCGCGAATGGGAAGGACAGGGCGCATGGCTCCGCGTGCTGAACATCACAGATGGCCAGGACATCGTAGAGGCCATTGACAACATTACGGCACAAAACATCGACGACATCGAGGTCTTCCACCATGTCTTCAGTTCAGGTGCGGCCGTTTGGGTAGGTGCCAGCCATGGTTTTGGCTTTGGCGATAACGGCAAACCCAGGGCCATGTCTTTCGCACTCCAAAGTGGTTTTGTCGCAGTAGAATTTACGAACTAATCCTTTGGGTGCAGCAATAAATCAAATCCCCTGAAACAGCCCCGGCAGGGCCTGGTTGATTCAACGACCAGGCCTGCCCTGCCGGGTTGAGAATAACGACATGAGCTGCAGAATTGCGAGACTGGCATAGCCAGGCCTCCGTGACAAAGAGTTTGCATGCGATGCTCCGGGGAACCTCAGTCTTTGCACAGGCCAAGCCCTGTCACTGTAGACCCCAGACCAATGTCCAGCCTTTTGACCTTCTGAGCTTATGAAAAAACATATCTACATGCAAAAAAATCTTTTCATCTTGCTGATCTCTGTATTCTTTTTCTTGGCCCATGCCTGCGAAAAAGATAACGGGAATGACGTCGGAAATAACGACAATGGCAATGACACTACCGACGTAGATACCTTAAAGATCCATTCCTTTTATTTCCATGAGTTGGAACCGGTAGTAGAGGCAGCCATTGACCATGAGGAGCTGGAGATCACCGCATCCATTCCGCCTACGGCAAATATTGCAAACCTTCCCGTTACCATAGAATATACAGAAGGAGCTACCCTGTCACCGCCTTCCGGTTTTGCCTATAACTTTTCCAACCCCCTGCAGTTTACCCTCAGCAAAGAGGATGAGTCCGTCGCCTACACGGCTCGGATAGATTATGGCGAAGACGATGAGAATGAACTTTTATCCGTCAGGTTTCCCGATCTTTTCAGGGATGGCGACATTGAAGACAACAACGTGATGCTCGAGGTCCCCTTTGGCACCGATCTCACTGAGGTGCTTGTTGAGCTGGAGGTTTCAGAATTTGCAAGCGTGGAACCCGAATCCGGCAGTACCGTGGACATCAGCAGTCCTTTTGATATCATCGTAACGGCCGAAAACGGTGATGAAAGCGTATATACGCTCTATACAACCATCCTGGAGCAGGAAACCGGCGTGCGTGCTTTCTGGATACCCGATCCGACGCATACGCCCTTTCTCAGCAATTATGAGAAGATGGTAGAGGGTGTGGAGCTGGCCAGTGAGTTGAATTTTAACACGTTGTATGTGGTTGCCTGGGCCAAGACCCGGACCCTTTATCCCAGCCAGGTGCTGGCAGACCACTCCACGTACCAGGATGCACGCGAAGGTATGTTTACGCCTGATTACCAAGGGATGAGCGACGACCCCCTTGCGGATCTGATCCAATTGGCACAAGCGCACGATTTAAAGGTCATTCTTTGGTATGAGTATGGCTTCATGGCGCGCTGGGGATCGCCTCCCACGCCTGAAAACGACAGGCTGGTTGCTGAAAACCCCCATTGGGTTGGCATAAACAACCAGGGAGAACCGGCGAATTACAACAACAGCGACTTTTATTACAATGCCTATAATCCGGAGGTGCAGCAATTCCTGCTTGACCTGGTGATGGAAGGTGTGGAAAACTATGACGTGGATGGCGTGCAGGGCGACGACAGAATGCCAGCCATGCCACGAAATTCTGGTTACGAGGAATATACCATCAACCGGTACAAGGAAGAACACGGAGGCGAAGCGCCCCCGGCCAACGCCCATGATACCGACTGGGTGCGCTGGCGGGCAGACATCCTGAATCAATTTGCTGTAGACCTGTACGATGCCGTAAAAGCACATGATCCGGATTTGCTGGTCACCAATTCACCGAACCCCTATCCATGGGCTTTCAACAACCTCATGCAGGAGTGGCCTGTGTGGCTTGATGATGGCGTAGTGGAAATATTTTCAGTACAATGTTATCGCTACAACTTACCTGCCTATAAAGCCACCATCAACGAGGTGCTGAGCTATTATAACAACCATGGTGACGGCAACCTGCAAAGGCTTTCACCCGGGCTTATCGTTTATGGCTCGGCAGGACTCACCGACAGACAACTGCTTTTCGACAAAGTGATGTACAACCGCAGCGTAGGCATTACCGGTGAATCATTCTTCTGGGGACCAGAGCCCCTTGCAGATGAACGGATGAAAAGGCTCCTCCGGGCCATTTACCCGGGACCTGCCATTTTCCCGGATTTCTAACCTGTGTTATTCCAGCAACAAATGTCCAAGAGAGAAATCAGCTTAGATGTATTAAGGGGCCTGGCCATCCTGGGAATGGTCCTCTCGGGTACCATCTCCAGGAATCCGGAACTCCCGGCCTGGCTATTTCATGCACAGATACCTCCGCCCGACTTTACCTTCGACACGGGATTGCCCGGCATTACCTGGGTTGACCTGGTCTTTCCGTTTTTTCTTTTCGCCATGGGAATGGCTTTCCCCTTTTCCCTGGATAAGATGGTACAGCAAGGGCAACCTAAAAAAGCCATTGTCAAAAGGATTGTTTTCCGGTCGTTGAAACTGTTTTTTTTCGCAGTCATGCTGGGGCACCTCTCCCCCTTTCACTACCCCCAGGAAATGGGCTGGCTGAGGTATTTCATGGGCTTCATGGCCTTCATGGGCTTCTTTCTTGCCTTTGCAAAGTTTCCCCATTTCCGGCAATACGAAAATAAGCTGAATGTCGCAGGTTACCTGCTTTTGATCGCGCTGGTAGTCATCAGGTCAAATGCTTTTGAGCTTTCCTTCAGCATTCATGATAACGACATCATCATCCTGGTGCTTGCCAACATGGCCCTATTCGGAGGTCTGATCTGGCTCTTTACCAGGAATAACTGGTATGTGCGACTGGGCATCGTAGCCATCTACTTTGCCCTGAGGCTTACCCACCACATCGATGATTCCTGGAATGAGATGATCTGGAACTTTACGCCCTTTGCCTTCATTGCCTCCCTCCTGCCAGGTATGCACAACACGCTCCTACAGGCAGGTGTTGACATGAAAAGCACTATTTTCTATAACCCCGATTACCTGAAATACCTCATGATTGTAATCCCGGGGAGCATTGCCGGGGACCTGGTAAAGGCAGGGATCCGGGAAAAAGCAGCAGCACGCTACCACCCCCGTGAAAAAGTGTTTGGATTCGTTGCTTTGTTGCTCATTGGCAATGTATGCCTGAACCTCTGGGGGCTGCTCAGCAGAAACCTGGATTTTGTATGGATCATGAACATCGCCACGGTGCTGCTGCTGACCTATGCATCACGCCAGGGCAGCTTCAGGCAACTGAAAAACAATCGAAGCCTCCTGATGTGGTCCATCTTCTGGCTCATACTGGGATTGGTCTTCGAGGCATATGAAGGAGGCATCAAAAAAGACCATGCCACCATCTCTTATTTTTTCATGACGGCGGGCATATCAGGTTTCATGATCCTGCTGTTTAAGATCCTGGAGCCGGTATTTCAGCCAGGTAAAACACTTGGTTTCATCGGCCAGATTGGAATGAACCCCATGCTGGGCTATGTGGCTGCAGCCTATTTGGTAATGCCTGTGCTATATTTCATGCAGGTGTTGCCCTGGATAGATCAATGGCACCTTCACTGGCCATGGGCAGGATTGCTGCGCGGCATCCTCCTTACAGGCCTGATGGCCGTGATCACGGTATGGAGTGTGAAGATGAAATATTACTGGAAGACATGAGTTGAGCCTGCTTCAGTAATAAATTTCTCCGAAATGCGCAACATGTTCACTTCGTGGAAATTCATTATTTAGCAAGGCAGGTTAAAGATGCTTATAATAGAATTGTTGATCTTTAGGCATTTGACTTTTTAACATGAATTCAACAGAAGAACCGGGCACTTGCGAGCTCGGCGAAGGCAATGGCCCATGTTGTAAATCCCGACCATTCGGGAACGGGATTTTTTGACACACAGGAGAATAGTTACCGGGACATTTCGACATTTTGACATTTTGACATTAATAAACACATGAAGAAACTGGTATTCATCATCATTGGAGTGGTTCTGGCAGCTTGCCAGGCGGGCGAGCGTACTGAAAACAATTTCATAAAAGGCTATGACGAGCCCGTACGCGGGGTCTGGCTGACCAATGTGGCCAGCGATGCACTATTCAGCCGGGAAAAGATCGCAGAGGCGGTAGAAAAGTGTCACCGGCTCGGCATCAACACCATCTTTGTCGTTACCTGGAATAAAGCGATGACCATGTATCGATCAGAGATCATGGAGGGGTTTACCGGCTACGCCCTGGACCCTGAGCTCGACCCCGGCAATACCGGCCGGGATCCCCTGCAGGAAGTGATTAACGAAGCCCGAAAGTATGGCATCAAGGTGTTCGCCTGGTTCGAGTTCGGCTTTTCCTCCTCCCACCAGGAAGACGGCGGCATCATCATCGAAAAAAAACCACACTGGGCGTCCCTTGATGTGGAAGGGAACCTGGCTACCAAAAATGACTTTGAATGGATGAACGCCCTTGACCCCGAAGTACAGGATTTTATCCTGTCCCTTGTGCTGGAGGTGGTCAACAATTATGATGTGGATGGCATCCAGGGCGACGACCGCCTGCCCGCCATGCCTTCAGAGGGAGGATACAACCCGGATGTGATAGAAGCCTATAAAAAAGACCATTTTGGCAACCCGCCGCCGGATTATCATAAAGACTTTAATTGGGTACAATGGCGTGCAGAGATCCTCAACGACTTCATGAAAAGGCTTTATGAAGAGGTGAAGGCAGCAGACCCGGATTGCATCGTATCGATGTCGCCAAGCATTTTCCCGTGGTCGAAGGAAGAATACCTGCAAGACTGGCCCACCTGGGTAAACTTTGGTTATGTGGACATGATCGTGCCCCAGGTATACCGGAGGGATTCCCTGTTTTACCAAAGCACGCTGGAATCCAACCTTGCATACCTGTTGCCGGAGCGTCGTCACCTGTTATATCCAGGCGTACTCATCCGTGTGGGCGACTGGCAACCCAACAAGGACCTGTTTCGATTTAAACTTGAAGAAAACCGCAGGCTTGGGATGGACGGTGAAGTCTTTTTCTTTTACGAAGGACTGGATAAGTATACAGACATCCTGAATGAATTTTACAACAACTAAAGCATTTGAATATGGCAACCTTCCAGGGCATTGCACTGCTTCTTGTCTTCATATTGATTACCGGGATGATGTCCAAGCGTATTTGGCCGGCATTGCTTGCCATGCCGGTATTGGCGGTGATGATATCGGTCATAGCCGGCATCAGGCCGGATGACATCTTTCAGTATGTGATAGGCGAAGGATCACTCCGGTTGGCAGAACCCATCATCATTGCGATGTTTGGCGGTGTGTTAAGCGTGATCATGCAAAAGACCGGCATCGCCGAAGGCTTCATCAAAAAGGGTGCAGAGCTTTCGGGCGATAATCCGCTGGTCATCGCATTGGTCATGTTTATGTTCATCATCATGCTTTTCACCACCCTTGGCGGACTGGGTGCCATGATCATGGTGGGCTCCATCGTGCTGCCCATATTAACCTCTGTGGGCATAAGCAGGCTTACCGCAGCCGTGATCATGCTTATGGGGGTCAACATCGGCGGAATGTTTAATGTGGGCAACTGGGCCCTCTACATGGCCTCCCTCAACCTAAGCCAGGAAGAAGTGGTCAGCTTCATCCTGGTGATCTTTGCCATTGTCTTCCTGGGCTCACTCACCTATATCGTCATACAACTTTACTCCGACGGGTTTAACCTGACAGCAGGGAACATCATCAAAAGCGTCGGAGTCATCTTTATCCTGGTGGCAGCCATTTTTGGTGCAGTGCACCTCTACGGTACAATGGAAATCAGCGAGGGTCTGGACCAGGCACTGTCGATTACCGGCAGCGTGATCTATGTCATTTTCCTGGCTGCGATGCTTGCCCTTTTTCTACATGCGGCCTACCGCGCCTTCAGGCACCGCAGCAAACCACATAATCCCCTGCACTGGACAGCAATATTCACGCCTGTCATCCCGCTGATCCTGATCCTGTACTTCAATGTCAACTTTTTATCCGCTTTCATCCTTGGCATTGCCTATGCCTATATGATCACCTACAAGCGCGACAACATCAGTACCCTGATCAAGTCGCTGATTGAAGGCTCCTCCGTGGTGCTTCCCGCTGTGGTGCTGATGTTCGGCATTGGCTGGCTGCTGGTTTCCGTCATCGGGCCCACGGAGCTACCTGATGATCACCTGATGACCCATTATGGCACAGAGATATGGCCTGTCCGGGAGCTTATGGTACCCTTCGTGGAAAGCATCATCCCAAGCACCGGCCTGATGTATGTGATCACCTTCGTGATACTGGCACCACTGGCCCTGTATCGTGGTCCGCTAAACGTATGGGGCATGGGGTTTGGCATTGCCTCCGTGATGATGGCTGCAGGCATGCCTTCCGGCGCGATTCTGGGCATCCTTTGGTCTGTGGGACAGTTGCAGGGCATTTCAGACCCCACGAACCTGCAAAACGTGTGGATCGCAAACGAAATGAAGGTCGATGTGCAAAAGATCCTTTACAACACTTTGCCTTATTCGTGGATATTTGCCTTCCTGGGCCTGATAGCTGCAGCGATTATGTATTTTTAATTGATTGACCATGAGAAAGATAAAGATAGGAATAGATGTTGGAGGCACTTTTACGCATGCCGTTGCCGTAAACGTAGAGGATTTCTCGATAGTCGGCAAGGCCTG